>NZ_JBQERM010000005.1:0-42500 GCF_056535045.1 Ruegeria sp. O6
TGTTTCCCGGATTTCATTCTCATCTCCACTCTCTGATGGTTACGATGAGCCTGAAATCCTCCGCTACGCAATCAACCTAGTCTGTTCCATGGGTGCTGATGGCGGACAACCACATATACGGAAGTCAGCGACGGTCGTTACCGAGTTCAAATTGACTGATGCCGCGCGAAGCTCCAATTACAGCAATGCGCAGAAAGCGGCCTTTGCAAAGTTTTACGAACGGCCCAAAGCGTGGTAGGCCTGTTGCGTTGAGAACCGCTGAAATCAACCCAAAGCGGACGACGAAAAGATGGCCAATCGGCAAAGGTTTTTTGCGTTTTCCTAACAGCGGCTACTCAATTGCCTTGCGAAATGTCTCCGTCAGCCGTTTGTTCAAACCGTGATGAGGTTCGGCTGAAGAACCGTAGTGCAACTCCGCCAAAGCAGCGATGTCATTGAAAATGACTACGGAGCCGCCTTCTTCATTCGCGTAAACCAATAGTTTTTGGCAAAAGGCATCCAAACCAATTGCCGGAAAGTCCGCCATAGCCACACCACCGGGCGCTGGTCCGCCGAATAGCAAGAGAACAGCATCCGGCAGCTCCGTCCCCAGTTGGGACGCTTCGGCCGCAAAATCGATCTCCCCAAACCAGACTGTATCGTCCTGTCCCATCACAGCTGTCCTGACACGTTCCACTGCCTCTGGAACGCTGAGCTCAGATCGCAATTCGATGATGCCATGGTTTGCAACTAATCCTTTGGTCGGCGCTGGTGCTGCATCCAAGTCGTTCAGGACTTCGAGCAACTTGTTCTCAAATGCATTCAACGCTTGGGTATTGATTAGACCATGCCGAACTTTGAGAAACTGAGAGTCTGTGTATTCGATCTGCGGTCGACCATCCTGATCGAATGAAAGAACGCGAAAAGGAAGGTCCAGACCTGCACGTACGTTCTCCTCCAGTATAGGTGTGTTTACCTCTGGATCAGAGAAAACGAGTACACGAGATGCTGGCATTTCGACGCCTTCGGCCTTGGCCAGGCGCGCGTGATCTATCGATGCGATTGGAGCAGCTCCCGCTTCGGAAACGGCAGTCTCAAGCTCTAAGAAGTTTTCGTCCACCGCGGTCTGGACAGATGAAGATTGTGCAAAAGCGGATGCCGAAACTGATAAAGTTGCGATCATCGAGAAAACAAAGCCAGACCTCACCATTTTACCACTTCCTGTTTCCTCGTACTTTTTTCAGAGAAACCGCCGCCAGAGCTGCAAAAGCTATCTCGGCTGCAAGATAAAAGAGAAGTACCCCGTTCGGAACTCCATCGATAAGGATGCTTAGTATGCGCCCAACGGCCAGTCCTGACATAAACAAAAATAGAACCCACAGCGCGGGGCGTTGTAACTCTGGTTTCGAAGCAGCCGCCAACCAAAACAGAGCGTTTGCCATGTAAAGACCCATAATCGCTCGGAAAACATGCGTCAGGTTCGTCCCTTCCACTGGAAATCCCAGCAAAACTGGGATCGAACGGCCGGGCATCAGACCGTATGACAACGCAATTGGCACGAGGCCGACGGCAGCAAGCAGAAGGACTAATCTAGCACTCATGGAGGACTCCTTCTCGTAGAGGTTTCGCTTTTTGCGAAATTCCTAGTCGGTTATTTTGGGCATCCGATGATCCGAGCCGGATGCCCACGCTGCGGTGGGAAAGGCGTATTGGTTGCCTCGCTTCCTCTACTGAGAGATGCCGCCTTCGGTTGATGTTTGTTCTTCAACATGGTCTTGATTGGCGACCGGCTTCCCGCGCGGAGGGAACTCCTCGAAAGTAGCGAGATGTGCCTGCACTAACCGGGCGGCTGGGCCGAATGCCCACATTTTCTCACCCATCCAGCGGACGTACATACCGCTTTCCTCCGCAGCTTTTTCGTAGGGATCGCGGCGGAGGTTGAAAAGCAAGGGGGCGACCAATTCTTCCTTCGGGCCTGACCAGCCGTGGTTTTGAACGACAAAGTGCGCTTTCCAATCGTTGTAGCGTACTGCTTGGAGGTCTGTACCCTGATAGTAAATCAGCTCGCGGCGATTGCTCTCTTCATCCTCACCCGTCAGGTAAGATAGTTGATTGTAGCCATCGAGATGCACTTTATAGCCTTCATATCCCTCTAGGAGCTTTTCTCTTAGATCTGTCGGACCTCCAGCCGCAGCTACAAATGTTGGCATCCAGTCCATTCCGCTGAAGATGCCATTCAAGACTTGACCTTCTGGAATTTTGCCCGGCCAGCGAATAATCGCAGGAACTCTAAAGCCACCTTCCCAAGTAGTACCCTTTTCCCCATGAAACGGTGTCGTACCACCATCAGGCCACGTCAGTGTTTCCGGGCCATTGTCTGCGGTGAACATCACTATGGTATTATCGGCGACTCCCAGATCCTCAAGGTGGCTGAGAACGTTACCAACGCTGTTGTCCAACTCCTTCATGACAACATCCTGAAGTCCGCGCCCATTGCCCAACATAGCTTCGTATTCGGGGCTGAGGTGGGTCCAGACGTGTGCACGGGCTGGAGCCATCCAGACAAAAAACGGAGTGTCCGACTCTACTGCACGAGAAATGAAGTCCTTCGTGTGAGATGTCACTTCGTCATCCAAAGTCTTTTGGCGCTCAGGAGGCGCAGGCCCGTCATCAATAATGCGCTGCTTCCCGACTTTTCCAAATCGCGGGTCGACTGTTTCGTCTACCTCCTCTGTTGCAAATGAATGAATGATGTTGCGAGGCGCAAATTGCGCGTTGAATTCTGGGTCGTCTGGCCAATCCGGATCAGACGTATATTCCATAGCATTCAAGTGATAGAGCCAACCCCAATACTCGTCGAAACCTTTTGCAGTCGGTAGGAACTCATTGAGGTCGCCTAGATGGTTTTTTCCGAACTGCCCCGTCGTATACCCCAACTTTTTCAGGAACATCGGAAGCGTTGGGTCATCTGGGTTTAAACCTACCGGATCTCCCGGCAGTCCAACCGTGTGCATACCAGTCCGTATTGGCAATTGTCCGGTCATGAAAGCTGATCGACCGGCAGTACAACTTGGCTCGGCATAATAATCTGTGAGACGAGCACCCTCAGAGGAGAGGCGATCCAAGTTCGGCGTCTCGATGCTTTTGACACCTCCGTGGTAAACGCCGACGCTCGCCCAACCTACGTCATCTGCCATGATGACAAGAATGTTGGGCGGGGTATGTTCGTCGGCCCAAGCTCCAGTGAAAGCAAAGCAGACGGCACCCGTTACTGAGATAAGCTTGTTCATTAAGACCTCCCGACTTGGTACTTCTTACCAACCATAGGAAAAACATCGGCTTAGAGGAACGGTCTTATTTGTTAACTTTTTGGGCTCAGCACCTTGGTGCAAGAAATTTCTTCGACCAAAAAGCCCGCCAAGCCGGAATTGCAAAGTCCTGGGTTGAATGTCCGTTTTGGGCTGGAAACAATCGTCGCCGATTGAAGCAATGAGCGATTGCTTAGAACCTTTCGAGGACATTGCGCTAAAATTGGATTGGCCCTTGGCACGATTTGTCTGCGATAGTTTCGAGCTTTGGCATCCTGACCAACTCTACGGCTTAACACCAGCTTTCTTCAAGCCTTCGACCAAAAGCGCATTGTGTTCGGGTAGACGGAAGAGGATCAAAGCTCCGGAGACAATGCTGTCTAGGAACGCTGGGGCGAAATCCGCCAGCGCCTGCTCATGTGGCAGGCCTGCTTCGGCGCGCCCGAGGTGGGCGGCACTGGCGATCATAAGAGCCCGGCGGATCGGCGCACGCGGCGTCATCTGAATGGCGTGCTCACCCCAACGCATTGCGTCTTCAAAATCAGCGTCGGCGAAGGCAGCTTGGGCGAGCGCCAGATAGGCGTCTCCTACCCAGAGGTCAGTGTCGCGTGGGGAAAGCTGGAGGGCAAGGTGGGCATGTTCGCGCGCCTGTGTGGTTCGGCCGACCAAAGATTCATGCCAGGCCATGAAGAAGATGTTCCGGGCAAAGTTCGGGTTCAGTGTGAAGCCCAAACTGAAGTCGGCGTTGGCCCCGTCAAAATCTCCACGGAAATGACGAACCATACCGCGAACGCATAAGGCGCGCGGGTCGAGTTGACCACCAAGAAACAGAGGTTCAACGCTTTTATCAGCTAGGCCCAGGTTTTCGGTGGGGTCCTCATCGAACTGGTATAGATAACGCATCAGGTAGGCAAACGCTTTGATCCAATGGGCCTGGACGTTGCGCGGGTCGAGATCAATGGCGCGATCAGAGACCGATATGACCTCATCGAACTTATCCTGAGAGTAGAAGCCTCCCGCGTAGAAGATCGCCATTGCACGTAGCGAGAGGTCGTAGGAGTTGAAGTCGATATCTCGAGCCACAGACGCGCGATCTATTTCGGCAATGGATATCTGGGGGGCGATGGCGCCGACCACGCTGCGTGTAATCTCATCCTGTAACGCGAAGATGTCGTCTAGCGTGCGGTCGTAGCGCTCGGCCCAAACATGGGCTCCATTTGTGCAGTCGATGAGTTGGGCAGTAATGCGTACGCGGTTTTGGGCTCGACGGAGGCTACCCTCTAGCATGTAGCGAACACCGAGTTCTCGAGCGATATCTATATGGGTGACGGGGCGACCCCTGAACGAAAATGAGGAGTTGCGGGCGATGACGAAAAGCTCGGGAAAGCGCGAGAGCTCTGTGATGATGTCTTCGGAAACGCCGTCACAGAAGTATTCCTGTTCTGGATCATTGGACATGTTCTGGAAGGGCAAGACAGCGATGGAGGGTTTGTCAGTGGGTTGAGATTGGTTTTGCGTGGAATCTGATTTGCCCTCCATCGCCAATTTGTAGGCGCGAACTGGCTCGGAGATGTTTTTGAGCGCTACTTCGCCAAGGTCTATGATGTCGTGTTCGATTTTGCCTCGAACCTGCCGGCATGCGTCGTCAGACAGTATGACACCGCCTGGGTCAGCGATGCCTTCGAGTCTTGCGGCAAGATTAACACCCTCGCCATAAATGTCGCCCTCGTCCAAGATTACGTCTCCAATGTGCAACCCTATTCGGAAGCTGATCCGGCTTTCGGTGGGGCTCTCGGCTTCGGCGGCGTGCAGCGCCTTCTGGAGCGTCGCTGCGGCCTCAACGGCAGAAACGACCGAGCTAAAAAGTGCAAACAGGCCATCACCAGTAAGCTTGATAATCTCACCTCCGGCACTTTCGATACTTGGATTGATGATGTCCCGTCGTAGGTCTTTGAGACGAGCAAGTGTTCCCGCCTCGTTAGCCGCCATAAGCCGTGAGTAGCCGACCATATCGGCGGCAAGTATGGCGGCAAGTCGGCGTGTCATGCGCATTTCCCAATAGCAACCTTTTTTCGAATCTATCAAGTTCGGCAGTAGTGTGCCAACTTTCGAGAATGTCCGCTTCGGGCTGCCACCGGTCATTAATGTGAAAAGTAACGAAAGGCGACAACAAGCCCAATGCGGGCTTTGCCAACCTTTCAAATCAGCATCATCCCCGACCATTTCAGTTCGAGTTTCAATCCCTAGCGGGCAAGGCAACCTCGCCTTCCCAGTCAGAAATACGGTGCGGTAGCGCCAGGAGTTTTGACGCCACACGTGTTTTGGTCGTTCCACTTCCAGTCATCCCCGAATATTTGCCGGTGGAGGAAACAATCCGCCAGTTGTTGACGCCGAAGGCAACAACCTCCCATCTCATGGTGAACGTGTCCTCTTCTTCACCATAAACACAGACGCCACCGCCGCTGACACCGCTGGGTCCGCCGAAACCCGAGCCCACGCACCGGACAAAACCAGGATCGATTGGTCCCTCGTCAACGGTATAAGTCCCATAGTTGTCCTCTTTCCAGAACACGTCCTCGCCCGCGGAAATTTGCTCTTGGTTGACGACATAGAAGTTCGTTGCCGACACTTTCTCTGCAGCAGTCAGACAATGAGGCGCAAAGAGAACTGCGGGGATAAGCATTGAACGCAACATGTTGTTTCCTTCGACAGTGGGGCAAAACCAGCATGATAGAGACTACGAAATTTATTGCTAGGAAAGGAACGCATAGCCGGACCTGAAAAGTCAGCTTCGTCCCGCATCTCAGAGATTGCAAAGCTTAGTGATGAAGGTCCGCTTTGGGCTGCGACCAGCTATTCATGCAGGCCGCGGAGAATGGCCAAGTCGACTCTAAACCTACCGAATGCTGCGACCTGTACGAATTCCGGCGCAGCACAGAAAGCTGACTTTGCAAAGTCAAAAGACAGCCCAAAGCGGCATTCGTGGTACACTCTTGCGCCGAGGCGCGTTCAGCCACTTAAACGTGAGGTGGCGAAAGTCGACCGCCAACTCATAACTGTCTGAACGCGCAGGAAGAAACGAAACATCGAACGCAGAAGTTGGCCAATGTACTGGCGGCAACATCCGTTACGGCCCGGATCAGGGGGCTCGCTCACACCATACCCGCACCGACGATTTTACTAATCTCGAGGTTCGGTAGAGGCAAGTTCGAAAAGCAAGCGGTTTGGGTTCCTCATCCCCATAGGTTTGTCAAATCAACATCCCTACTGTCAGGTTCCCTTTCGTTGCTCAGCTTCTCAACTTGGAGCAGCATGGGGATATCAAATGTCGTGCCAGTTATTACGCACGCCCCCTTTGGCAACGTCGGAATCTGGCTTCTGGACACTGCGTCGAGCGTCGAAATCGTATTGTCCAGCAAGGCTAAATCCCTGTCATTTACAAGTCTGTGAATGAAATAGTTGTGAACCTGCGAGACTATGGTCGGAGAAATATCCGACGGTCTTTGACTGGCAAGAGTAACAAAGAAACCAAATTTCCGTCCTTCCTTAATAATCTCCTCAAAGAGCTCAAGGCGGTAGTCCTTCCAGCTTTCGGCTTCTCGGGCAGATTGCGTAGACAGAATGTTATGGGCTTCATCGATTACTAGGTGGGCCGTCGATGTCGGCGGAGAACTCGGAATATCCTTGTGAATTTCGTAGTAGTGTTTGGCGATTAAAATTGGCAGGATCTTCTTTATCTCTGGCTTTGTCTCCCTGAGTGAGATCACCGTGACGGTCTGCTGTGGTAGATTTGCGTCCTCAGTTACACTTATGACCTTTCGGAGATCGCCTTTAAGCGATTCAATTCGCCGCAAGAGAGGATGAATATGGTCGTATTGCGCGGAACCGCTTAGCACGTCTCTAATAATTTGGAGCGATGCCCGAACCTGCAATTCATCAAACCCTTCTAGTAGGTCAACATCCAAATCATCGACCTTGGTCAAGAACTCGGATTCCACAAACTCCTCATTGCTACTCAGAAACTGCCAGTTCTGTGGCCCGACAATAAAATGAAAGGTTTCAATGTTGGAGCCCCTCTGCAAACCAACTTTTTCGAGCGACTCCGTGAGTTCACCGTCTGGGTCGATTGTTCGAGCTAGGTGCTTCAGTTGCTCAAGGGCCTCAAGGCTCGGGTCCTTTGATTTTAGCACCCGTTCAAAGGTCGCTCGCAAGTATCGCGAAAGACTGTCTTCGATGTTGGCGTACTTGTTTCGACCCGATACTACACGGCGTAAGAACGGTTTTTGAGTATTTGCGGTCGCCTGAAACAGTATTCCTAGAGTTTCAGCGTCCCAGAATTCCTCGCTTCGCAACGTGAAGTAGTCCAGAGGTTCGCCCTTGGTCCTCAATCTCACCACTGTCTTGTACGGGGCTCCGACAAGCTGATCGCCGGTGTATTCCCCGTTAAAATCCAAGAATACAAATCTACTCTTGCCTTGCATTGCATCAACTTTCTCGTCGAACAGAGTTGTGAATAGCTTGGCTAAAGTGTTGGATTTCCCGCTGCCTGTATTGCCGAATATCCCAATGTGAGTATTAAAAATGTCTTGCCACGGCAAATAAATTGGCAAGTCTTCTTTCAGAAGCTTCCCGATTACAATGCCTTCGTGCTGTCGCCTTTCAAAGATGGTTTCAACTTTTCTTTGGGGAACAAGCTTCGCAAGGTCGCCGATCTTTGGCAGAAACTTGATGCCATCGAAAAAAGAGTCATCCTCAAAGTATCCAATAGGGCGAGCTTTTAGCTTGCGTACATGCTGGGCGCTGGGTCCGTCGCCGTCGACAAACTTTTCATCGAGGTATTCACCTTCGACGATGCAAACGATTTCGCGAAACCCGTGGCCGATGCTGATGAACTCCCGGATAGACACACCTTTGAAGGCTTCACCCTTATAGAAATGTGTCTCAAGGTTGGAACTCTCGTTGGCCCGAATTGTAATCTCGACGCCAACTACCGCTATGACTTCGCCGATCTCAATCATCCGGATCGCCCTCAGTCGTTGCGGGTGAAGTCGAGAATACTTCATTGTTGAAAGCCGTAAAATCTAACCTGCCGTCAACTCTTATGAGCTCTACGTTTCCAAATCCTTCGAATTTCTTCTCAAGGTCAGCCTTCGTACCGTCCGAAAAACAACAGATAAATACTTGCAAGGACGGGTTCGAAAGTGACCGCTTCACCAAACTTAGTATGTGCTCATCAGCGAACGAAAACCCAAACACAATAAAAACCGAGTTCGGTTTTTCGAGCTCGTAACTCAGCATTCTGAGTGATTGGTAGTAATGCTCCTCGAATACGGTTTCGTGGAACTTCCATTTTGTCGGATTAACTATCGGAAGCGTTTTATACTTTTCCCAAAACTCTTCGATCTGCTCCGGCGTTACTTCGACCTCAATTTCCTCTAAGTCATTTTCATTAAGAAGCTCGTTCAGCAGGGCCTCGTCAAATTCTTCCTCAACTATTTCAAGAACCGATTTCATCCGGCGAACCGCGCGGATGCGGTTGTAGGATACTTCAATTTTGTCCCGATCCTTGTACCAATACACTGAGCCGTGCAACTGGATCAGATTGATTTGAGGTATACTTTTTTCGTGCCTATCGAACACACCTTGATCTTTGACGTATCGATTGAAGTTACGAGTTTGTAGTACCTTTTTGACAAACCCAACGGCACCATCATTGAGAACAAAATCAGTCTGCGGTGAATGCATCAGTCGCTCTGCAACATGTGCAACCATGCCGTCGTAATTGGTCGTGAAAATATTCGCTCTGTTGAATGCGTCCTTTTTTCCAAGCAACTCTAAAATGGACCCAAGAAAGCGTTCATAGTTTTCTACAACCAATTTACCTTTGTCGTTTAGCTTAGAGATATCTCTGGCGTTAAATGCTGATGCCGGTTCGATCACGTTTCTAACGTAGTAAGAGAAAAGCAGTGCGTGAATCTCTTCGTTGTCTGCAAAGTATGTTGCCAAACTTTCTAGAGAGTGCTTTTCAAAGGTATCTGCTTCTAAAATTTCAAGTTCAAGTGTCGGCAACAACCCGTGTGAGGCACCTGAGCCGATAAGAAAGTTCAGGTTTTTGTCGTAAATGTCGCTTCTATTAATTTTAGTCACATTCAAACTCCGCAGCAAATGTCGCAGTGATACTTTCATGCTGCACTGCCCACAAGTAAAAGCTGTCTGTTGGTTGGCCTTTCGCGTCGACCGTTCTAACGTTTTGTTTTGGCATCGACATACGGAATCTTCGACCACGCCACAGAGCGTCACACTGAACCGAGAACTGGTTTACTTGATTGTGTGAACGTCAGATTGGTCTACACGCCAGTTTCACGCCTTCCGGCCTCATTCGTCTTGTAGCTCAGAGCCCGCTTCGGGGCGGAGAAGTACAGACAATACTCGGCGGTGAATACGATCTAGATCGTAATCGGTTAGTTCTAATCCCTCAGTCATCCGCGCTTTGAATGATTGAAAGTCTCCGCGAGTAATCTCGTCACGGTTTTTGTCGTCTCCGGCGAGTTGCTGCGCGAGTTTTTCCTTTCGGAAGTCCAGCAGAAAACGGGAAAATCGAGCGTTCAATTCGGAGTACTGAGGGGACTCCTCGATAGGCGATTGTTTTTCATCAATTCGGTATCCGATAGCCATGGAACTGCCCGAGCGGTTTTGCTGGGCAAGTACAACATTCTGGTCAGCTTTTGCGTGTGACGCGTATGAGACGATTTGGTTCCATGGCCACAGTCTTGAGATTTTCTGGTCTTGGTCAATAGCGCGAATGTTATCGACTGTCGCCTAACGCAGAACAATCTCAGAACTCTACAGGAATCTTTTTTATTTTATTTCAAAGTCTTAAGAATCTGCGGGCATTAAAGACCGTTCAAATGGGCGCAAAAATCAACCTTATGGGCTATTTATGCCCACCCACACAATTTGTGCAGCGCTTCATACCTATCCGCATTTGGAATGACCGCAGCTGCGGCAGGTCATGCAGCCTTCGATCATGACCATGTCGTACTGACCGCAGGACGGGCAGGCTTTGCCACGTGGCGCGTCCAGGTTCACCACTTGCGCCTGGGGATCGGATTTCAACCCCATCCCTTCGCCTTCCAGAAAGCCGATGGCGACCATGTGCTGTTCGATCACGCCCCCGATCGCGGCCAGGATCGATGGGATATACTTGCCTTTGACCCACGCCCCGCCGCGCGGGTCGAAAACGGCTTTCAGCTCTTCGACCACAAAGGACACGTCCCCACCCCGACGGAACACGGCCGAGATCATCCGCGTCAGCGCCAGTGTCCAGGCGTAATGTTCCATGTTCTTGGAGTTGATGAACACTTCGAACGGGCGGCGGCGGCCCGAGATGATGATGTCGTTGATGGTCAGATAAATCGCGTGCTCGCTATCGGGCCATTTCAGCTTGTAGGTCGACCCCTCCAGCGATTGCGGGCGATCCAGCGGTTCGGACATGTAGATGACGTCGCCGCCTTCAATTTCATGAGGCGCATTCGCGCTTTCCCCCGGCACCTTGTCATCGCTTTCCGAAACGGTCAGAACCGAGCCGGTCACATCGTTGGGGCGATAGGTCGTGCACCCTTTGCAGCCCTGATCCCAGGCCTGCATGTAGACATCCTTGAATGCGTCAAAGCTGATATCTTCCGGGCAGTTGATGGTCTTGGAGATCGAGCTGTCGATCCATTTCTGCGCTGCCGCCTGCATCTTGACGTGATCCGACGGCGTCAGGGTCTGGGCATTGACGAAATAGTCCGGCAGAGCTGCGTCGCCAAACTTGTCGCGCCACATCTGAACGGCGTAATCCACGACCTCTTCTTCGGTGCGCGAGCCGTCTTTTTGCAGAACCTTGCGGGTGTAGGCATAGGCAAAGACCGGTTCAATCCCTGACGACACGTTCCCGGCATAAAGCGAAATCGTGCCCGTGGGCGCAATCGAGGTCAGCAGAGCGTTGCGGATACCATGTTCGCGGATCGCATCGCGGACGTCGTCATCCATTTGCTGCATTGTGCCGCTGGCCAGATATTTCTCGGCGTCGAACAGGGGGAACGCGCCTTTCTCCTTAGCCAGATCGACCGAGGCCAGATATGCGGCGCGGGCGATTGCGTGCAACCAGCGTTCCGTCTGGCGCGCCGCCTCGTCGGACCCATAGCGCAGGCCCAGCATCAGCAGCGCATCCGCAAGACCCGTCACGCCCAGCCCGATGCGGCGCTTGTCCTGCGCTTCCGCCTCTTGCTCGGCCAGCGGGAATTTCGAGGCGTCCACGACGTTATCCATCATGCGCACGGCTGTCGCGACCAGTTCCTGCAACGCCGGTTCATCCAGATGCGCGGCATCCCCAAATGGTTCGGCAACCAGCCGCGCCAGATTGATCGAGCCCAGCAGGCAAGCCCCGTACGGCGGCAGAGGCTGTTCGCCACAGGGGTTCGTCGCGGCGATGGTTTCAACATAGCTCAGGTTGTTGGCCTGATTGATGCGGTCGATGAAGATCACGCCCGGTTCAGCATAATCATATGTGGCCTGCATGATCTTGTTCCACAGATCGCGCGCCTGAACGGTATGATAGATCTTGCCGTCAAACTGCAACTCCCACGGGCCGTCGGCCTTGACCGCCTCCATGAAGGGATCGGTCACCAGCACCGACATGTTGAACATGCGCAGGCGGGCCGGGTCGGATTTGGCGGTGATGAACTGTTCGATATCAGGGTGATCACAGCGCATGGTGGCCATCATCGCCCCCCGGCGCGAGCCCGCGGACATGATTGTGCGGCACATTGCGTCCCACACATCCATGAAGCTGAGCGGGCCAGAGGCATCTGCCGCCACACCTTTCACATCCGCGCCACGCGGGCGGATGGTCGAGAAATCATAGCCGATCCCGCCCCCCTGCTGCATGGTCAGCGCGGCCTCTTTCAGCATGTCAAAGATGCCGCCCATGCTGTCGGGGATGGTGCCCATAACGAAGCAGTTGAACAGTGTCACCTGCCGCGCGGTGCCTGCGCCAGCAGTGATGCGCCCGGCGGGCAGATATTTGAAATCTTCCAGTGCCTCGTAGAACCTGTCTTCCCAATGATCCGGGTCGTCCTCGACCCGCGCGAGGTCACGGGCGATGCGTCGCCAGCTGTCTTCAACCGTCTGATCGATGGGCGTGCCATCCGCCTGTTTGAAGCGGTATTTCATGTCCCAGATCTGCTCGGCGATGGGGGCGGCAAAGCGGCTCATTGGTGATTCCCTGTGCTGAAAGAGGTATCCAGACTAACACCCACTACACCTTGATGAAAGCCAATCCTGAGCTACAATGGATAGATAGCAAAGGGACGACTCTGTGGGAAAGCTGTGGATAAATACGTGAACCTCATCAAACTTTCGGTTGGTTCGGAAAGCGTGGACTCTCTGATCGCGTGGCAGGACAGCCGAATGCCGCTTTATGAGGACGGATATCCGCGCCACGTAACCCGCATGTGGCCCAAACGTGATGCCGAGATTCTGAATGGCGGATCAATCTATTGGGTCATCAAAGGTGTCGTACAGTGCCGTCAGCGCATTCTGCGCCTGGATGAGGTGATCGGCGAGGACGGTATCCGCCGCTGCGCCATCGTTCTCGACCCTAACGTACATCGGACCCAGAACGCCTTGAAACGCCCGTTTCAGGGTTGGCGATACCTGAAGCCCGAAGATACACCAGCCGACCTTCCGAAAGGGCGCGCGCAGGATGACACCCTGCCCGATGATCTGAACCGCGCCCTTGCGGATATCGGTGTGCTGTAGTTACCGCAGCCGATCCAGCATTTCCGTCAGAACCGCCTTATCCGCCGCGTCGACCTTTGCAACCCGGCTGCGCCACAACGTGGCCTGCGATTGCAGGATCAGACCGTCCGACAGGATCTTGAGGTGGTTTGCCCGCAGGGTTTCACCTGAGGAGGTGATATCGGCAATTGCTTCGGCTGTTTCGTTCATGACCGTACCTTCGGTCGCTCCCTGGCTGTCGACCAGAGTGTAGTCGGCCACGCCCGCGTCGGTCAGGAACTCCCGCACCAGTCGGTGATATTTGGTGGCGATCCGCAGCCGGTGGCCGTGGGTGTTGCGAAATGCTGCTGCCGCCGCATCGAGATCGTCCAGCGTGTCCACATCGACCCAGCAGGCGGGTGTGGCAATGATCAGATCGGCTTTGCCAAAGCCCAGCTGCGCAATCTCTTCGACCTGCTGTTCCCAGCGTGGCAGCTTCTCATGCACCAGATCGATGCCGGTGACGCCCAGATGAATACGGCCCGACGCAAGTTCGCGCGGAATCTCACCCGCCGACAACAGAACCAGCGAGACGCCGTCAATCCCGTCAACCCTACCCGCATATTCCCTGTCCGAGCCGTTGCGGGACAGCATGATGCCATGTTTTTCGAACCATGAGACGGTCTTTTCCATCAACCGGCCCTTCGAGGGCACGCCCAGTTTCACACTCATTGCGCGGCCTCCTCGATTTCAAGCATCAGGTCCGGGCGGATCACTCCGCCGATCGCGGGGATTTCGGCCCCATCCCCCAAACGGCGCGTCAGCGCATCATAGCGCCCACCGGTGGCGACAGGCGGCAGGTCGGGACGGCCTTCGGCGTAGAACCCAAAGACAAACCC
The DNA here is from genome assembly GCF_056535045.1 of Ruegeria sp. O6. NCBI lineage: Bacteria > Pseudomonadati > Pseudomonadota > Alphaproteobacteria > Rhodobacterales > Roseobacteraceae > Ruegeria > Ruegeria sp. O6. Next base: position 13,949 of record NZ_JBQERM010000005.1, read on the forward strand.
GTCGTAATATTCCATCGATGTCCGGCCATAAGACGCTTCGAAATCCAGCCGGGCGACGTCGACGCCACGCGCTTGCAGGGCTGCGATCCGCGCCTCCAATCGGTCCAGTGCCGGGGTGATCTGCGGCAGATCCACTGCCACATCCCTCAGCTGTTCCAACGCGAAGGGCATGGTTTCACGCACATTCAGCAGCGTTTCCAACCCGGCCAGTTCATTGTCAGAGATCGGCGGCGCAGCGCGATCTTCACGCAGGGCTTTGATCCGGTCGGCAATCTCGGGCCCGCGGCGCTTGCCGATCATCGGAACATCAACCGCCATCGGGTCGTCCGCGTCCAAAAGCGCGTCACGGCCTTCGGGCCCCGGTTTACGCCCTGCAAACCGGTCCAGCAGCGCACGGAACCGGCGCGGCCGCCACAGGTGCCGCATCAGCGCCGCCTTGCGGCGGTCTGTGGTCCGAAGCCCTTCGACAGCGGCGGTCAGGATGCCGATATCCCCGGTTGCTGCACGCAGGGGCAGCCCGCGCAGTTGCAACGCCATCAGCGAAAACACTTCGGCATCGGCACCAGCGGGATCATCGCGGTCAAACACCTCGTACCCCACCTGAATATACTCGTTCGACCGGTCCGGGTCGTGTTCCTGACGGCGGAACACCTCACCTGAATAGGTATAGCGCGCAGGCTCGGCCCCGTCCCGCATGTGCATCTGAACAACGGGTAGGGTGAAGTCCGGGCGCAGCATCTGCTCGCCCCGCAACGCGTCCGAGGTGACGTAGGCGCGGGCGCGGATATCCTCGCCATAAAGGTCCAGCAACATTTCAGCGGGTTGCAACAGGGGCGTATCCACCACTTGCGCGCCCGCAGCCTCGAACCGGACACGCATCATCGCGGCGCGGGCCTGTATCTGGGAACGGTTGGGCATGGGTCAGTCCTGACTGTCCAGAATTTCACGCACTTTCGCGACCAGATCAGAGCGCGATACTTCGAACTGACTGGGGCGTTCTTTCCATTCCTCCAGCGTGGCGCTTTCGGCGATCTTGGCCCCAAGGATCAGGTCCTTGATCTGCACGATGCCCTTTGCCTTTTCGTCCCCGCCTTCGATCACCGCAACCGGAGAGTTGCGCTTGTCTGCGTATTTCAACTGGTTGCCAAAGTTCTTGGGATTGCCCAGATACACCTCGGCCCGAATGCCCGCATTGCGCAGCTCGGCCACCATCGCCTGATAATCAGCCATCCGGTCGCGGTCCATTACGGTGACGACGACGGGGCCTTTGGCCTGGGCGCTGATCCGGCCCTTTTCGCGCAGCGCCGCCAGCAACCGATCGACGCCGATGGACACACCGGTCGCGGGTACTTCCTGCCCGGTGAACCGCTTGACCAGATCGTCATAGCGCCCGCCGCCCGCAACCGAGCCGAATTGCCGCTCGCGACCCTTTTCGTCGAGAATATCAAAAGTCAATTCAGCCTCGTAGACAGGCCCGGTATAGTAGCCGAGACCGCGCACGACAGAGGGATCAATCACGATACGGTCAGGGCCATATCCAGCAGCGGCAAGCAGATCCGCTATCTGCCTCAACTCGTAGACACCTTCACGGCCAACTTTGGACCCTTTTATGAGCTCGGCCAAGTAAACTAGCGTATTGCTGTTCCTGATTCTTGGTCCGTCAGTTTCCTCTAGCGAGAGAAGGTAACGGAAATCTCGGTCACCACTCATCCACGCATAGTCCAACTGCCTCGAGTAGTCTTCGGATACGTCTTTCGCTATTTGACTTTGCTGTTTCAAACGCTCGTCGATCAGTTGGTTTGCCGAGACAAACTTCATGACGGTTTCAACTTGGACCTCGTTGAGCCCTGCGCCTTTCGTGAAATCGCCGCTTTCGTCTTTGCGCCCAGTTCCCAAGAGAGCTCGCACTCCGTTGGCTCCCAGCCGATCGAGTTTGTCTATGGCGCGTAAAACGATACCACGTTCGGCCTCTTGATCATCCCCCGCAAGCCCGGCGACTTCCAACACACCGTTCAAAACCTTCCGGTTGTTCACCCGGATCAGGTAGTCGCCGCGCGGGATGCCAACCTCTTCCAGCGTGTCAGCCAGCATTGCACAGATCTCGGCGTCAGCAGCCATCGAGGCGGTTCCAACCGTATCCGCATCGCACTGGTAGAACTGCCGAAAGCGCCCCGGCCCCGGCTTTTCGTTGCGCCAGACCGGACCCATTGCATAGCGGCGGTAAGGCGTCGGCAGGTCGTTGCGGTGCTGGGCATAGACACGGGCCAGTGGCGCGGTCAGGTCATAGCGCAGGGCCATCCAGTCGCCATTTCCGCCCTCGTCAAACTCCTGCCACGCAAAGACGCCTTCGTTCGGGCGGTCCACGTCGGGCAGGAACTTGCCTAGCGCCTCGACGGTTTCGACCGCACTGCTCTCAAGCGCGTCAAACCCGTACCGATGATAGACGCCCGCAATCGTCCGCAGCATCTCGGTGCGCTGCGTGACTTCCTCGCCGAAATAGTCACGGAACCCTTTCGGCGTTTCGGCCTTGGGGCGGGGCTGTTTCTTGGGCTTGGCCATGTGGGGCGTCCTTGGGAGTGTACCTGTTCCGCGCGCGGTCTATCCCATGGCCCGCATCTGGGCAAGGCGCGCTTTCTCTGGCCAAGGCGTCACGGGGTCGCTATGTGCAGCCTGAAAGACAGGAGCATCCCATGCAGCAACTGGAAGAACAGATTGCCCATCTGACCCGCACGGTTGACGATCTGAACGCGGTTGTCACCCGGCAACAGGCCGAGATTGACCGGCTGACCCGCCGTGTCGAGATGCTGCTGCACCGTGAGGCCGAGCGCGCACAGGAAGGGTCAGGCGGCGTTGTCCTTGGTGACGAACGTCCGCCACATTACTGACGGCTTACAGCCCCAGCGTTGATTTCACCGCGTTATCGACGACGCCACCCAGCAGGGCGTTTTCATCCCCGGCGCAGCCGTCTTTCAGAGCCGCCACAAATGTTTCGCGCAGCGCGGCCTTTTCCTCGTCCGAACCGGCATGAGCTTCGAGGTCGATCTGACGGTTATAAAGTGACAACGCCGTCATCTTGCCGACCACGTCGACAATGTATTCTTCATTCCCGTCAGCCTCTTCGATGACCGACGCGCAGGTGTGATACATGTGCGGCAGCGCCGCTTGCACCATCTGTTCGGCTTCCTCGTCCGCAAGGGCAAAACCGGGCCCTGTAAGCAGCGCGGCGGTTGTGATCACTTTTATCGCGTTCAAACGCATCATCCCGCCCCCGCTTATTTCGAGTTCGCGCCAATCAGCGCCCCAACAATTGCCCCAGCGGCAGCGCCTTTGCCGTCGCCGATCAAGGCCCCGACCCCGGCCCCGATCACAGCACCTTTGATCGTGTTCTCTTTCTTCTTGTCGTCCGCAAGCGTGGCTGTCGCCGAAACCAAAGCCAGCGATGCCGCCGCCCCCAATGCAATCGTTCTGAAATTGAGACCTGCAATCGTCATATCAACGCCCTCCCGTGGCATGATCAGAAGACATATTTGCAAGGTCAGCCTAGCGGTGCGCTAACCGTCTGGCAACAAAGCGGTGTCAGATCTCTTCGACGGTCATCACGCCTTCCAGCGATTTGATCGCGCCCTTGATCTGGGGATTGATCGGGAACACACGCCCCAAGTCGATTTCGACGTCGCCGGGCAGGCCGGGGTCCAGCAACAGCAGTTGGATCGGGCCGCGGGCCGCACCCTTGGCGGCGGTTGCGGCTTCTTCAAGAACCGTTGCAATCGTTGGCACCGCCCGCGCTTCGTCTACAAAAATGCGCAGTCCCGTCGCCCCGGCTTCGGCCACTACAGAATCCGCTGGTCCAACCGAACGACCCAGCAGCTTGAGCTGATCGGACTCCATCGTCGCCTCGACGGTCAGAACCACCTGAGCGCCGGTTTCCAGAAACTCGCGGCATTTCTCCAGCGTGTCGGAAAACAGCGTGACCTCATAAGCGCCGGTCGGGTCCGAAAGCTGGGCAAAGGCGAACCGGTTGCCCTTGGCCGATTTCCGTTCCTGCCGCCCGGCAACCACTCCGGCCATCTTGGCAATCAGCGGGCCAGAACGGGCTTTCTCGGTCACCTCGTCCAGCGTCAGAACCTGTTTACGCTTCAAGGCCGGCATATAGTCATCCAGCGGATGACCAGAGAGGTAGAAGCCGATGGCCTTGAACTCTTCGCTCAGACGTTCAGCCGGCAGCCAGTCGGGGGTCGGCGACAGGCGTGGTTCGGGCAGGTCATCTCCGGCCTCGCCAAACAGCGACACCTGGTTCGAATTCTTCTGTTCATGGATCGCTGCCGAATACTGCACCAGCGCATCTAGGCTTTCAAACACGCGGCGGCGGTTTCGGTCCAGCTCATCAAAAGCCCCGGCGCGGGCCAGCATCTCAAGCGGGCGTTTGCCCACTTTTTTCAAATCCACGCGGCGGGCGAAATCGAACAGGTTGACAAATGGCTTGTCCGCGCGACCCGCAACGATCAGGTTCATCGCCTCGACACCCACATTCTTGAGCGCGCCCAGCGCATAGACCAGATGTCCGTTATCAACATCGAACGTGGCCTGAGAGCGGTTCACACAAGGTGGAATATACGGCAGTTCCAGCCCTTTTCGGACCTCTTCGAAATAGATCGCCAGCTTGTCGGTCAGATGAATATCGCAATTCATGACACCCGCCATGAATTCGACCGGATGGTTCGCCTTCAACCAGCCGGTTTGATAGCTGACCACCGCATAGGCGGCAGCGTGGGATTTGTTGAAGCCGTAATTGGCGAATTTTTCCAGCAGGTCGAAGACTTCGCTGGCTTTCTTGGCATCCACCCCGTTTTCTGCCGCGCCTTTTTCGAACTTGGGGCGTTCGGCATCCATCGCCTCTTTGATCTTTTTACCCATCGCGCGGCGCAGCAGGTCCGCGCCGCCCAGGCTGTACCCGGCCATAACCTGCGCGATCTGCATCACCTGTTCCTGATAGACGATAATGCCTTGAGTTTCCTCAAGAATGTGGTCGATCAGCGGATGAACGGATGTAATCTCGCGCAGCCCGTTCTTGACCTCGCAATAGGTCGGGATGTTTTCCATCGGGCCGGGGCGGTAGAGCGCCACAAGGGCCACGATATCCTCGATGCAGGTGGGTTTCATGCGCTTGAGCGCGTCCATCATGCCCGAGCTTTCCACCTGGAACACCGCGACCGTCTTGGCCGCTGAATAGAGCTTATACGTCGCCTCGTCATCCAGCGGGATGGCGTTGATCTGGTTCTCGGCCCCCTCGGCAGGTTCGTAAAGCTCGGTGCCATCGGCGGCGATATGCAGCTTCCGTCCGGACTTGAAGATCAGGTCCATCGCGTTCTGGATCACGGTCAGGGTTTTCAGACCCAGAAAGTCGAACTTTACCAGCCCGGCCTGTTCCACCCATTTCATGTTGAATTGGGTCGCAGGCATGTCGGATCGCGGGTCCTGATAGATCGGCACCAGCGCGTCCAGTGGCCGGTCGCCAATCACAACCCCAGCCGCGTGGGTCGAGGCGTTGCGCAGCAGCCCTTCGACCTGCTGGCCGTATGTCAGCAGACGATCCACCACCTCTTCGTTGCGCGCTTCTTCCCGCAGGCGCGGCTCGTCCTTCAGGGCTTTTTCGATGGAAACCGGTTTGACACCTTCCACGGGGATCATCTTAGACAGACGGTCCACCTGCCCGTACGGCATTTGCAGCACCCGCCCGATGTCGCGCACGGCGGCCTTTGACAGCAAGGCACCAAAAGTGATGATCTGCCCCACCTTGTCGCGCCCGTATTTCTGCTGCACGTAACGGATCACCTCTTCTCGGCGATCCATGCAGAAGTCGATATCGAAGTCGGGCATCGAAACCCGTTCGGGATTCAGGAACCGTTCAAACAGCAGGCTATAACGCAGCGGGTCGAGGTCGGTAATTGTCAGCGCATAAGCCACCAGCGAGCCCGCACCCGATCCCCGCCCCGGTCCAACCGGAATATCGTGATCCTTGGCCCATTGGATAAAGTCGGCAACGATCAGGAAGTAACCAGGAAAGCCCATGCCTTCGATGATGCCAAGTTCGAAATCCAACCGCTCCTGATACTCCTCGGGCGTCACCGCATGGGGGATTACCGCCAAACGTTTCTGCAAGCCTTCATTCGCGATGCGGCGCAGTTCAGCGACCTCGTCATCGGCGAATTTCGGCAGGATGGGATCGCGGCGATAAGCCATAAAGGCGCAACGCCGCGCGATCTCGACCGTGTTCTTAATGGCCTCGGGCAGATCAGCGAACAGCGTCACCATTTCCTGCTGCGACTTGAAATAATGCTGCGCGGTCAGGCGGCGGCGACCTTCCTGCTGGTCGACATAAGCCCCTTCGGCGATACAGATCAGCGCATCATGGGCCTCGTACATATCCGAGGTCGGGAAATAGACGTCATTGGTGGCAACCAGCGGCAGGTTCTTGGCATAGGCCATCTCGATATGGCCGCGCTCGGTCTGGCGTTCGGCCTCGGGTTGGCCGTCTTCACCTGGGTGACGCTGGAGTTCGATATACAGACGATCCGGGAAAATCGCGGCCAACCGATCCACCAGCGCCTCGGCCGCCGGACGTTGCCCCTGTTGCAACAGGCGGCCCACCGGCCCGTCAGGCCCTCCGGACAGGCAGATCAGCCCGTCGGCGCGGTCCGCAAGCTCGTCCAGCGTGACCTGCGGCAACTGCCCGCCCTTGTCCACGTAAAGGCACGTGCTCAGCTTCATCAGGTTCTCGTACCCCGCCTCGGACTGTGCCAGCAGAACAAGCGGCGCGGGCGATTTTTGTTTTTCCCCCGGTTGCGACTGCACATAAGTCAGATCAACCTGACATCCCATGATCGGCTGGACACCAGCCTGACTGGCTGTCACCGAAAATTCCAGCGCCGAAAACATGGAATTCGTGTCAGTCACTGCAACGGCAGGCATCTCCATCTTCTCGCACAGGGCGGGCAGTTTTTTCAGCCGCACAGCGCCTTCCAGAAGGGAATATTCGGTGTGAACACGTAGGTGAATGAATCGGGGGGTACTGCTCATGAACGGCAGGCTACCCTAGCCGCGAGGCATGCAAAAGCCGGAACCTGCGCCGTTGTTTGGCAAAATAATCATTTTCGATTATTCGGATTTTCCAGAAGGTGCTTCGGAAAGCGACATCTTCACTGACAAAAAAACGCTTTAGTTTCAAACAACTGATATTTACACAGGGTGCGCAATTCCACGCCGATTGGCTGTAATGATGCATCATACAGGCAGTTTTTCTTGCCAGATCACGCATGCTGTTTCTAACATCCATTGGCAAGCTATCCGCCCGCCACTCTTTCTACGTCGCATCGAAGGAGGGCACCACCAGGGCGCAACCGGGTAAGGCGACGGGTTTCTCGAATGGACATCACGTTTCTTCTGAACGGAGAGACAGTGGAGCTGACGGACATCGATCCGACAGCCACTCTGCTGGATTGGCTGCGTGAAGATCGTGGCCTGACCGGCACCAAGGAAGGCTGCAACGAAGGCGATTGCGGTGCCTGCACTGTCATGGTGACGGATGCGGGTGGTGCAAAGGCCCTGAACTCGTGCATCCTTTTCTTGCCGCAACTGCATGGCAAGGCGGTTCGAACCGTCGAAGGCGCCAGCAGCCCCGATGGCGAGGTCCATCCGGTTCAGCAGGCCATGGTTGACCTGCACGGTTCGCAATGCGGCTTTTGCACGCCCGGTTTTGTCATGTCGATGGTGGCCGGTCACACCAATGGCGCGACGGATCACGATACACAGCTTGCCGGTAATCTGTGCCGTTGCACGGGTTACGCTCCCATTATTCGCGCAGCCGAAGCGGCCGAGAAACAGCCCGTGCCTGTCTGGGTTAAAGACAAGCCTGTCGCAACGCCCGCCACCTCACCCATGCTGCCGGGCTCGTCCGACGCGCTGGCTGCCGTATATGCCGAGAACCCGAATGCCACTTTGGTTGCGGGCGCAACAGACGTTGGGCTTTGGGTGACCAAGCAACTACGCGATCTTGATCCGGTGATCTTCCTGAACCGCTGTGACGATCTCAAAGAGATCACGATCACCGACGAAGAAATTCGTTTCGGTGCCATGGTCGATATGAACCGTATGGGCGAAGCCTTGGCGGACATTCACCCATCCTATGCAGAAATGATCCGGCGCTATGCCAGTGTTCAGGTCCGTCACGCGGCCACTGTGGGCGGCAACATCGCCAATGGCTCGCCAATCGGAGACAACCCGCCCGCGCTGATCGCATTGGGTGCGACGCTGCACCTGCGCAAAGGTGATGAGCGCCGGTCAGTCCTGCTGGAAGACTTCTTCATCGATTACGGGAAACAGGACCGCGCACCGGGTGAGTTTGTCGAAGCCGTCAGCTTCCTGCGTCAGGCGGACCGGCTGAAATGCTACAAGCTGAGCAAACGGTTCGATCAGGATATCTCGGCGGTGTGCGGATGTTTCAACGTTACCATTTCGGACGGACAGGTGACAGATGCGCGCATCGCGTTTGGCGGTATGGCTGGCATTCCGAAACGGGCAACCCATGTCGAGGCCGCGCTGATCGGCAAACCGTGGGCGCGCGAGGCGATTGACGCCGCTCTGCCCGCTTTTGCCGACGATTATTCACCGCTTACGGATATGCGCGCCTCGGCCACGTACAGGCTTGAGACCGCCAAAGCGATGCTGGAACGGTACTTCCTTGAGGATCAGGGCCAAGTGACCAACGTGCTGGAGGTATCGGCATGAGCGTATCCAAACCCCTTCCCCATGACGCGGCACCGCTACACGTATCCGGTTCCGCCCGGTATGTGGACGACATCCCGACGCCAAAGGGCACATTGCATCTGGCCTTTGGCCTGAGCCCGATCGCCAAGGGCACGATTACCGCGATGGACCTGTCTGCCGTGAAAGCGGCACCCGGGGTCGTCAGGGTCATGACGGCACAGGACCTGCCCTTTGCCAACGATGTTTCGCCCTCGATCCATGACGAGCCTTTGCTGTCCGACGGGACGGTTCACTATATCGGCCAGCCTGTTTTCCTTGTGGTTGCCACCAGCCATCTGGCCGCCCGCAAGGCGGTTCGGTTGGGCAAGATCGACTATGCCGAGGAAACACCGATCCTGACGGTTGAAGAAGCTCTGGCCGCAGACAGCCGATTTGAAGACGGGCCCCGCATCTATGCCAAGGGCGATGCGGACGCCGCGATTGAAAGCGCCGCCCACGTCATCGACGGGACGTTCGAGATCGGCGGTCAGGAGCATTTCTATCTGGAAGGTCAGGCTGCGCTTGCCGTGCCGAATGAAGGCGGCGACATGCTGGTCCACAGCTCGACCCAGCACCCGACCGAGATACAGCACAAGGTGGCGGACGCTCTGGGCCTGCCCATGCATGCGATCCGCGTCGAAACCCGGCGCATGGGTGGCGGATTCGGCGGCAAGGAAAGCCAGGGGAATGCGCTGGCCGTCGCCTGCGCGGTGGCTGCACGGGCAACCGGCAAAGCCTGCAAGATGCGCTATGACCGCGATGATGACATGATCATCACCGGCAAACGCCACGCCTTCCGGATTTCCTATCGCGCGGGATTTGACGAACAGGGTCACATTCAGGGCGTGTCCTTTCTGCAATACGCAATCTGCGGCTGGGCGCAGGACCTGTCCCTGCCCGTCGCCGACCGTGCGATGCTGCATTCTGACAATGCATACCTGTTGCCCAATGCCCGGATTGAAAGCCATCGGTTGAAGACCAACACGCAGTCAGCCACCGCCTATCGCGGGTTTGGTGGCCCGCAGGGGATGGTTGCCATCGAACGTGTGATGGACCACGCCGCGCATGAACTTGGGCTGGACCCGGTGGAATTGCGCCGTCGCAACTATTACGAGCCCGCGCATAAGGTTGCCGAAGTCCAACCTCACGAAAAACCGCTGGGTCATCCCGACCCGCACGAAGACCTGACCAGCCGTGGCGCGGTGGAAACAGGGACGGCCCCGGTCCGCCCCCTGCCCGCTGGTGGCAACACGACGCCCTACGGCATGGAGGTCAGCGATTTCGAACTGCATGGCATGACCGAAGCGCTGATGAAGTCCAGCAACTATGCCGCGCGCAAAGCGGCCATCGAGAAATGGAATGCCGAAAACAGCGTGATCAAGAAGGGCATCGCCTTTTCTCCGGTCAAGTTCGGTATTTCCTTCACACTGACCCATCTGAATCAGGCCGGTGCGCTGGTGCATGTGTATCAGGATGGTTCGGTCCACCTGAATCATGGTGGCACCGAGATGGGTCAGGGTCTGTTCCAGAAGGTCGCGCAAGTGGCCGCGGCGCGTTTCGGCATCCCGCTTGAGATGGTCAAGATCACCGCCACGGATACGGCAAAAGTGCCCAATACCTCGGCCACGGCGGCGTCTTCAGGCAGCGATCTGAACGGTATGGCGGTGAAAGCGGCCTGCGATACGATCCGCGACCGGATGGCCGATTATCTGGCTGAACGGCATCAGGCCGACCCCTCTGCGGTCACTTTCACGGATGGCCACGTTTCGGTTGGTGAAGAACGGTACACGTTCGCCGAAGCTGCCGCACTGGCCTATCAGGGTCGCATAAGCCTGTCGGCCACCGGCTTTTATAAAACGCCCAAGATCGAATGGGACCGGATCGCGGGGCGCGGTCGCCCGTTTTACTATTTCGCCTATGGTGCTTCGGTCACCGAGGTGGCTGTGGACACATTGACGGGCGAGAACCGCATTCTGCGCACAGATATCCTGCATGACGCGGGCGCTTCGCTGAACCCGGCGCTGGATGTCGGACAGGTCGAAGGCGGTTACGTGCAAGGTGCGGGCTGGCTGACGACCGAGGAACTGGTCTGGGACGGAAACGGCAACCTGCGCACGCATGCGCCCTCAACCTACAAGATCCCGGCCTGTTCCGACCGGCCCGACATATTCAACGTCGCACTTTGGGATGGCGAGAACCGAGAGGACACCATCTTTCGCTCGAAAGCCGTGGGGGAACCCCCGTTCATGCTGGGAATATCAGCCTGGCTGGCGCTTTCGAATGCGGTGGCGGCCTGCGGGGATACTTATCCGGCACTCAATGCGCCCGCCACCGCCGAAGAAGTCTGGCGCGGCGTCCAGAGGATGAAGGGAGGCATCTGATGGGATTTGACCTTGAGGCTTTGAGGGAGGCGGTCAAAACCCACGGCAAAGTGGTCCGGGTGGTCATCGCCGGGATCAAAGGGTCGTCTCCACGTGAAGTTGGTGCCGCCATGCTGGTCTGGGACGGCGGGCAAAGCGGCACAATCGGCGGCGGAACACTGGAATACCAGGCGGCACATGCCGCGCGGTTGCAAACCACGCCAACCCGCCTGACGCATCATGCGCTTGGACCCGAGTTGGGGCAATGCTGCGGCGGTGCCGTGTCGCTGCTGAGCGAGGTTTACGACGCAAAAACCGTCAATGATCTGGACGATGCCGTCATCGCGCGCCCGACCAAGGATGGCGCGATGCCCCTGTCGGTCAAGCGAATGCTGGCGACGGCGCGCGGACAGGGGATTGCGCCTGAACCGCAGCTGATTGACGGCTGGATGGTTGAACCCGTTCACAAGCCCACGCGCAATCTGTGGATCTGGGGCGCGGGCCATGTCGGCCGGGCGCTGGTGGATGTGCTGTCCCCGCTTCCTGATCTTGCGATCACCTGGGTGGACACCAGCCGTCAGCGCTTTCCGGCAGCTGTGCCAGTGGGCGTGACAATTGTTCCGGCGGCAAAACCGGCCGAGCTGGTCCGCCATGCCCCATGTGACGCCGAACATCTTGTGCTTACATACTCGCATAATCTTGACTTTGAACTGTGCAACAGACTGCTTTTGCACGATTTTGGCTTTGCGGGGCTGATTGGCTCGGCTACGAAATGGGCGCGATTCCGGTCGCGGCTGGCCGCCCTTGGGCATCCGCCTGAACGGATTAGCCGGATCACCTGCCCGATCGGTGACCCGTCGATGGGGAAGCATCCGCATATGATCGCCGTGGGCGTCGCTGCACAATTGCTGCGCCCGGCCCTGCAAAACAAGTTGAAGAAGGACCTGAGCGCGTGACCATTCCACTTTTGAGCTTGCAAGGGCTGACCAAAGCCTACCCCGGTGTTGTGGCCAATGATCAGGTGTCCTTTGACATCGGTGAAGGCGAAGTGCACGCGCTGCTGGGTGAAAACGGCGCGGGGAAATCCACGCTGGTAAAAATGATCTATGGGCTTGTGAAGCCGGACAGCGGCACCATGAAACTGCGCGGCAATCCGTTTGCGCCGCCCGAACCCCGCGCGGCCCGTGCGGATGGGATCGCGATGGTGTTCCAGCATTTTTCGCTGTTTGACGCGCTGAACGTGGCCGAGAATATCGCGCTGGGGATGGAGAACCCGCCCCCGATGGGGGATCTGGCATCGCGCATTCGCGAAGTTTCGGAAACTTATGGCCTTCCGCTGGACCCGTTTCGCACGGTTGGCGACCTGTCCGCAGGCGAACGCCAGCGGGTCGAGATCATCCGCTGCCTGTTGCAGGACCCCAAGCTGCTGATCATGGACGAACCGACCTCGGTTCTGACCCCGCAAGAGGTCGATATTCTGTTTGAGACGCTGAACAAGCTACGCTCCGAGGGAACCTCGATCCTGTATATCTCGCATAAACTGGAGGAAATCCGAACGCTATGCGACCATGCTACGATCCTGCGTCTGGGCAAGAACGTGGGCGAATGTGTCCCCGCTGAAACCTCGGCGCGTGACATGGCCGAGATGATGGTCGGGTCAACCTTGCAGACGCCCGAACGCTCGGGCCGGGAACTGGGCGAGGTCGCGCTGGATGTCAGCGGGCTGTCAGTCCCCTCGCCTTCGGAATTCGGCACCGCATTGCGCAATGTGCACATGACGGTCCGCAAGGGCGAGGTTCTGGGCATCGGCGGCGTTGCCGGAAACGGGCAGGATGAGTTGCTGGGCGTGTTGTCCGGGGAAATCCTGACATCGGCGGATGCAATCAAGTTCAACGGTCAGGCGATCGGCAAGCTCGGCCCGACAGCGCGCCGTAAGCTGGGCGTTCTGACCGCGCCCGAGGAACGGTTAGGCCACGCAGCGGCACCCGACATGAGCCTGACCGAAAACGCTTTGCTGACCGGATCTGTGCGGGAAGGGCTTGAGAAAAATGGCTTCTTGAAATGGTCCGAAACCCGGAGTTTTGCCGAAAAGATCATCGAAGCCTTCGACGTTCGCACGCCCGGGCCCGAAAACGCAGCGCGGTCCTTGTCCGGCGGTAACCTGCAGAAATTCGTGATTGGACGCGAAGTGCTGCAAAACCCTGATGTGTTGGTGGTAAACCAGCCAACCTGGGGGGTGGATGCCGCGGCGGCCGCGTCGATCCGGCAAGCCATACTCGATCTTGCGGCGAAAGGCACAGCGGTGATCTGCATCTCGCAGGATCTGGATGAGCTGATGGAGATCTCGGACAGTTTTGCGGCCTTGAACGAAGGTCGGCTGAGCGCACCGCGCCCGACCACCGGCCTGACGGTGGATGAGATTGGCCTGATGATGGGCGGCGCCCATGGCATGGAGGTGGCACATGTGTGATCTGCTGGGCCGCCTTCGGCTAGAGTATTTGCGAAAAGATGAAACATCTGGGGGGATGAGCAGATGATTGTGTTGGAGAAACGGCCACAGCCGTCCAGGGCCTGGTCTTACGCGACCCCCCTTGTGGCGGTGCTGGCAACAATGGTGTTTGGCGGGTTGCTGTTTGCCATTTTGGGGAAAAATCCGGTCGAAGCCATCGGTACCATCTTCTGGGAACCGCTGTTTGGAGAGTTCGCATTCTATTACCGCCCTCAATTGCTGGTCAAAGGCGCGCCCCTAGTGCTGATCGCAATCGGATTGTCGCTGGGTTTTCGGGCCGGTATCTGGAATATCGGGGCCGAAGGACAATACATCATGGGCGCCATATTCGGCGCGGGCGCAGGTCTGGCCTTCTATCCGCTTGATGCCTGGTACATCTTCCCGATCATGGTGGTCGCAGGCGCATTTGGCGGTTGGCTGTGGGCAACGATCCCGGCTTTGCTGAAGGTGCGTTTCGGCACCAACGAAATCCTTGTGTCGCTGATGCTGGTCTACGTGGCCGAGCAGATGCTGGCCTCGGTCTCGCTAGGTCTTCTCAAGAACCCCGAAGGGTTCGGCTTTCCCGGATCGCGCAACCTGCAATCCTATGAAAGCGCGCATAATGCCGAGCTGATTGCCGGTTCCGGGATGCATTGGGGTGTTGTCGCGGCCTTCATCGCGGTGATCTTTGCCTATGTATTGCTGAACCGTCACATGCTGGGCTTCCATATCCGTCTGACGGGTGAGGCCCCCCGCGCGGCAAAGTTTGCAGGTGTGAATCCGGCGCGCCTGATCCTGTTCTGCCTTGGGATTTCGGGCGCTTTGGCCGGGCTGGCCGGTATGTTCGAGGTGTCCGGCCCGTCCGGTCAGATCAGCATCGATTTCAACGTGGGCTATGGCTTTACCGCGATCATCGTCGCGTTTCTGGGCCGCCTGCATCCGGTGGGTATCCTGTTGGCCGGGGGCCTGATGGCGCTGACCTATATTGGCGGCGAAATTGCACAATCGCAGCTGGGTCTGCCTGCCGCTGCCATTCAGGTGTTTCAGGGAATGCTGCTGTTTTTCCTGCTGGCCTTCGATCTTCTGACAAACTTCCGCATCCGTGCGGCGCGTAGCGAGGTGGCGTGATCATGGACCTTGGTCAAATCAATCCCGTTCTTCTGGTTGCCTCGCTTATGGTGGCCGCAACCCCCCTTCTGCTGGCCGCGATCGGAGAGCTTGTCGTGGAAAAGGCAGGCGTTCTGAACCTTGGTGTCGAGGGCATGATGATCGTTGGCGCGATCAGCGGTTTTGCGATCTCGGTCGAAACCGGCTCGCCCTGGCTGGGCTTTGTTGCTGCCGCCATTGGCGGGGCCGTGCTGTCGCTGCTGTTCGTCCTGCTGACACAGTTTGCATTGGCCAACCAGGTTGCAAGCGGCCTTGCGCTGACCCTGTTTGGACTGGGGTTCAGCGCCTTGATGGGGCAAAGCTATGTGGGCGTCAAACCCCCCAGCATGGGCGATATCCACATCCCTTTGATTAGCGATATTCCGGTCATCGGCCCGATCCTGTTTCGGCACGACCCCATCCTGTATCTGGGCATTGCGCTGACCGCTGTGGTCTGGGCCGTCCTGAAGTACACCCGCGTCGGGTTGATCCTGTGGTCGGTTGGGGAAAACCACGATGCCGTCCATGCGCTTGGCTACAAGGTCATCAAAATCCGTATCATGGCGATCCTGTTCGGCGGGGCCTGCGCGGGCCTGGGTGGGGCTTACATCAGCCTGATCCGTGTGCCGCAATGGACCGAGGGCATGACCGCAGGTGTCGGCTGGATCGCGCTGGCGCTGGTGGTGTTTGCCAGCTGGAAACCATGGCGGGTCCTGCTGGGTGCATATTTGTTCGGCGGCATTACCGTCTTGCAGCTTAATTTGCAGGCAGCGGGCGTTGCCATTCCCGTCGAGTATCTGGCAATGTCACCCTATCTCATCACGATCCTTGTGCTTGTGATCCTTTCGGCCGACAAGAGCAGCGCACCTGCCTCACTGGGCCGGACCTTCCATGCCTCACACTAGAGGCCAACTGAACCAACTTGGGGAGTAACTACATGAAATTCAAATCACTTCTGACAACTGCCGCGATAGCGCTTGGTCTTGCGACCGGCGCAGTGGCGCAAGACAAGACCAAGGTCGGATTTGTCTATGTCGGCCCTGTCGGCGACGGTGGCTGGACCTATGAACACAACAAGGGCCGTCTGGCGATCGAAGAAGAGTTCGGCGACAAGGTCGAGACTGTATTCGTTGAATCGGTGCCGGAAGGCCCGGACGCCGAACGCGTGATGACACAGATGGCACTGGAAGGCGCGGATCTGATCTTTACCACCTCGTTCGGCTATATGGATCCTACCATCAACGTGGCCAAGAAGTTCCCGAACGTGAAGTTCGAGCACGCGACAGGCTACAAGACTGCCGACAACGTCTCGGTCTATTCAGCGCGTTTCTACGAAGGCCGCGCGGTTCAGGGGCATATCGCGGGTAAAATGACCAAATCGAACATCATCGGCTATATCGGGTCCTACCCGATCCCCGAGGTGATCCGCGGTATCAACTCGGCCTATATCCACGCCAAGAAAGCGAACCCGGATGTCCAGTTCAAGATCGTCTGGGCCTATACCTGGTTCGACCCGGCAAAAGAAGCTGACGCCGCATCTGTTCTGATCGAACAGGGCGCCGACGTGATCCTGCAGCACACTGACTCGACCGCACCGCAGGCCGCCGCACAAGAGGCGGGCAACGTGATCACCTTCGGTCAGGCTTCGGATATGAGCGAATACGCCCCCAAACCGCGTGTTTCCTCGATCATCGACAACTGGGGACCCTATTACATTGCGCGCACGCGAGCTGTGATGGACGGCACCTGGACCTCGTCCAACACCTGGGACGGTATCGGGCCGGGCATGGTAGAAATCGGTGAGATTTCGGACGCGGTTCCGGCGGACATCAAGGAAGAGGCACTGGCCCTGAAAGCCGCGCTGGCCGATGGCAGCTATCATGCCTTTACCGGACCGCTGAAGAAGCAGGACGGCAGCGACTGGCTGGCCGAGGGCGAAGTGGCCGACGACGGTACGCTGGCTGGCATGAACTTCTATGTTGAAGGGCTGGAAGGCGATATCCCGCAGTAAACGACGCGGGTAGAAATGCATCAAGGCCCGCGGGTTTGCGGGCCTTTTTTCGTGGCGTTTTCGCTTTGGTCACATTACCGGATGACCGGGATGCTACGGCCGCGAAGACCTACGGAACCTTTAAGCCCTATCCTGTGTTCGCCATCCAATCAGGCTAAGGCACGCAAACACGATCGCGGCAACGCAGACGATCGAAGGCCCTGCCGGAGTGTCGAAAACATACGCAGCCCTTAACCCCGTGATGGCTGAAAGCGCACCAATTCCCGCAGCAATCAGGGCCATTGATTCTGGTGACCGCGCGAGGTTTCGCGCAGCGGCCGCCGGAATGATCAGCATTGCGGCGATCAGCAATACGCCCACAACCTTGATCGCCACCGCTACGGTCACGGCAAGTGACAGGGTCAGGATCAGTTGTTCTCGCCTTGGATCGAAGCCGCTGGCATAGGCCAGTTCTTCGTTCAGTGTCGCGGTCAGAAGTTGCGACCAACGCCAGACAATCAGCGCCACGACAAGCGCCGCACCGCCCCAGATCACGACCAGATCCGAACGGGAGACCGCCAGAATATCCCCAAACAGATATGCCATCAGGTCAATCCGGACTCCGGACAGGAATGAAACTGCAACCAGTCCGAAGGCCAGCGCAGAATGCGCCAGAACCCCCAGCAGCGTGTCCATCGCATAACCGCGACCGGCCAAAAGCGAAACGGTCAGCGCCATGACCAAAGCGACGGCCAGCGCACCCGTGAAGATCGACATCTGAAACGTCAGGGACAGGGCCACGCCCAAAATCGCGGCATGTGCGGTTGCATCGCCAAAATACGCCATGCGGCGCCACACGACAAAACACCCAAGGGGGGCCGCCGCAAACGCCACGCCAATACCGGCGAGCGTTGCCCGCATCATGAAATCATCCAGCATTATTCCGCCGCTTCCTGTGGGTTTGCATCATGGTCATGATCATGATGGTGATCATGTTCATGACGATAAAGGGCAAGCGCGCCACCTGTTCCGGTTCCGAACAAGGCCCGATATTCGGGCGCCGAGGCGACCACGGCCGGTGATCCTTCGCAACAGACATGCCCATTGAGGCATATCACCCGGTCCGACGCACTCATGACCACGTGCAGTTCGTGGCTGATCATCAGAATGGCGCATCCGGTCTCGCGCCGGACAGCCTCGATCTGCTGGTAAAAGCTGGCCGACCCCCGTTGGTCCAACCCCTGTGTCGCTTCGTCCAGCAACAGAATATCCGGGCGGTTGATCAAAGCCCGAGCCAGCAGCACCCGCTGGAACTGTCCACCGGACAGTTGCGACATCTGGCGTTTCAACAGATCCGGCACACCCGCCGATTCAAGCGCCTCGACACATTGCCTGCGCGACACAGGATCGGTCAGACGCATGAACCGTTCGACAGAAATCGGTAGTGTCGGATCGACATGCAGTTTCTGCGGCACATAGCCGATTTTCAATCCGGGCTTCAGTGACACTTGACCGGCGGAAGGCCGTGTCGCACCGATAATGGCGCGCAGCAGGCTGGTCTTGCCTGATCCGTTCGGGCCAACGATGGTCACGATTTCACCCGGTTCAATGACCATATCCACATGATGCAGCACGGTATGCGCGCCATAGCGGACGCTGAGTTTCTCGACGGTGATCAGGGCCATCTTTATGCCTTTTCGGTGCAGTCGGGGCAGAGACCTTCAGCCTCTACAACCGTTCGCTCGATCTCGAAACCCGCCGCGCGCGCGGCAGCGCCAAGAACACCTTTGGACGGGGCAGATTGCGCCTCGGCTACGGCGTCGCATTTTCGGCAGATCATGAAAGCAGGTGAATGCGCCGCACCGGGATGAGAGCAGGCGACAAACGCGTTCAGCCGCTCGATCTTGTGGACAAAGCCGTTTTGTACAAGAAACTCCAGCGCCCGATAAGCGACCGGAGGCTGGGACCCGAACCCTTCGTCGCGCAACCGGTCAAGGATTGCATAGGCACCAAGGGCGCGATGTTCCTGCAATAACATCTCAAGAACCTTGCGCCGAACCGGCGTCAGCCGCAGCCCTTCCGCTTTGCACCGGACTTCGGCGGATGTCAGAGCCGTTGCGACGCAGCTCTGGTGGTCATGTTCCTGAAACCCGACCGGAGCCGCGTCTTTGCCAATAACTGGGTGCACATCACTTGTCATGTTATTACATATCATGTATTGCCGCTTGAAATGTTATAAAATCACACAGAGGGCCCGATGTCCAGAACGCTTCTTCTTCCATTATCTATCACAGTTGCACTGCTGGGTGGACCGGCCCGCGCAGATGCGCCAAACGTTGCCGCGGACATTGCCCCGGTTCATTCGCTGGTGGCCCGTGTCATGGCGGGTGTGGGAACACCTGCCCTGATCGTCGCACCGGGTGCCTCGCCGCATGAATACAATCTGCGCCCGTCCGAGGCAGCCGCGTTGCAAAACGCCGATCTGGTGTTCTGGGTAGGAGAAGACCTGACACCCTGGCTGGAAAGTGCGATAGAAACTCTTGCCCAAGGTGCGACCGCCACAGCCCTATTGGACGCAAAGGGTACGGGGCTTCTTGAGTTCCGGGAAGACGCATTGTTTGAGGCGCATGATCACGCGGACGATGCGGGTCACGAAGACCATGACGACCATGGCGATCACGAAGGCCATGATGATCATGACTCTCATGACCCACATGCCTGGCTTTCGCCAACGAATGCCAAAGCCTGGCTGACCCTGATCGCGGATCAACTGTCGTCAGCGGATCCCGACAACGCCGCTGCGTATTTAGCAAATGCCGAAGCGGCGCGCGAAGAAATGAACGTGCTTTCCGCAGAAGTGGAAGAGTTGCTTGAACCGGTTCGCGGCGGCAGCTTCATCGTGTTTCATGATGCCTACCAGTATTTTGAGGTTGCGTTTGGTTTCCCTGCATCGGGCGCGATTTCCCTGAGCGACGCGTCCGACCCAAGCCCCGCGCGAGTTGCCGCCATTCAAGGTCGCATTCACGCCGAAGGCATCAACTGCGTATTGTCTGAACCACAGTTCAATCCGGGCATCGTCGAAACCGTGTTGGATGGAACATCGGCACAATCCGGTGTGATCGATCCACTGGGCTCGGCTCTGGAACCCGGGCCGTCTCTGTACCCGCAAGTCATTCGTAACATGGCGCAAACCCTGTCGGAGTGTTTGAAAACCCGTTGAACCGGGACTGGGATCGGGACGCGGAAACCTGCCGGGGTGCACCCAAAAGGGCCAAGTCCCGATCTGCGCATCAGGTTTGGAACATTGGAGAAGCGCATCAGACCATGGTCTGTAGCGCGTCAAACAATTGTCGTTCATAGTCGATTGCGAAATGAGACCCAAAATTACCGACCTGACAATTGGCAACTGGTCTTTGTCGCGCGTTTTTCTCGCGGCCAGCATAGTCGTAATGGGGACTGCTACGGTGTTTGTTGGTCACTGGGTGTCGAACCGGATCGAAAACGCGGTTGTACAGAACTCCGCCAACTCGGCCGCACTGTACATGGAAAGCATTCTGTCTCCTCTCAGCCAGGAGCTGGCGCATGGAGACCGCCTTTCCGAACAGGCCAGCCGGGCGCTGGACGAGATTTTCATGACCCAGCCGATGCGCGAACGCATTGCCTCGTACAAGTTCTGGAAACAGGATGGCGAGATTGCATACGCATCGGATTCCGCCATCATCGGTCGTCGGTTCGAGCCGACAGATGACCTGAAACGCGCATGGGCTGGAGAAATCTCGGGCTCATTTGAAGAGCTGGACGACGAAGAAAGCGCGGCAGAGGCTGCGCTTGGCATTCCATTGCTGGAAGTCTACAGCCCTATTCGCGAAATCTGGTCGGGGAAAATCATCGCGGTCGCCGAGTTCTATGAAAAAGCCGATCAGTTGGAACTGGACATGGCCAGAGCCCGAAGAACAAGCTGGTTGATCGTTGGCTCGGCTTTTGCGGCAAGCACGATTGTTCTGTTTTCCATTGTCGCAATCGGCGACAATACCATTCGACGGCAGGGGCGCCTTCTGAACGACCGCCTTGCCGAAAGTGAAAAGATGGCCGCGCAGAATGCCATGCTGCGGTCGCGCGTCATTGATGCATCAGAAAGATATGCTGCGCAAACGGACAGGTTCCTCAGGAAACTCGGCGCGGAACTGCATGACGGTCCTGCCCAATACCTATCGCTCGCTGCCCTTCGATTGGAGGCCGCATTCGGCGACAGGCCGGAGATGCCCACCGAGGCCGAAGAAATTCAACAGTCGTTGCAGAAGTCTTTGGCAGAAATTCGCGCCCTGTCACGGGGGTTGTTCGCGCCAGACATCGAAAACCTGGCGCTCGTTGATGTCGTGAAAAGAGCTGTCGAGGACCACGCGGAACACAGCCCTTTTCGCCCCGGTATTTCCTTTCAGGGCAATCCGTCGCCCGACTTGTCGATCTCGGGCAAGTTGTGCGTTTTCCGGTTCCTGCAGGAAACGCTTTCCAATGCCGCAAGATATGCGCCCGCGTCCCAGTGCACTGTCACCTGCAACGTACAAGGTGATCGCATCACCGTTCAGGTCAGCGACGACGGCCCCGGGTTCGCCCCCTCCGGCGAGACGGTTCTGCGTGAGGACGGGGGCCAGGGCCTTGTCGGCTTGCGTGACCGGGTCGAAAGCATCGGTGGCCGGTTCGAGGTGACATCAACCCCGGGCGAGGGCACCACCGTTGCTATGACATTGTTTCCCAGAAAGATGAGTGCATCATGACAACATCCGTCGTTATCGCAGATGATCACCCGATTTTCAGGGACGGTTTGCACCGCACTTTAGAGGAAGCCGACGGCTTCAAGGTTCTCGCCGCCGGATCAAATGCGGATGAGGCCGTTTCCCTTGTCCGAACCCATCAGCCTGACATCGCCATCCTCGACCTGTCGATGCCCGGTGGCGGCATTAGCGCGACCCGTCGAATTGCTGAAATGGCAAACCCGCCTTTCATTGCGATATTGACGGTCTCTGAAAACAGCAGTGACGTTGCAGACGCTTTGGAGGCGGGTGCCATTGGCTATATCGTCAAGGGCGTGACAGCACGCGAATTGACAGCTTCGCTGCGCAGTATCGCCTCGGGCGAAGGGTTCGTCTCGCCGGGTCTTGCTTCGCGTATGCTGCTTCAGATCAATCGCAGAAACGGGTCGCAGCAAGAAGCTGACGCCATAGATGATCTTACCCATCGCGAAGAAGAAATCCTAAGACGCGTCGCCAAAGGGCTGAGCAATCGGGAAATAGCCGATGAGTTGGGAATACAGGAGAAAACCGTCAAGCATTACATGACGGCGATCCTGTCCAAGCTCCATGCGCGAAACCGGGTGGAGGCCGCTCTTATCGCGCATGAGGCCTGGAACAAGAAAGACTAGGGGTCAGGCGCTCAAAGACCGGGGCGGTCTCTCAAGAAAAGAAACCGCCCCGCACAATCGTCAAAATTAGTTACTCAGTTGGCAATCGCCTGAAGTCTGCTGCGATCCGCCGCAGTTGCGGTTCTTTCTACGACGGTCCGGTTGAACGGGTCTTTCAACTCGTAACGCCCGCCCTCGATCTCTTCTTTCCAGCCGTTTGCGTAACTGACTTCGATATTGTTGCCCTGAATTTCGATTTTTGCCGGGTTACTTCCAGCGCCACCACTCTGCCCGGGCGAGCGCACGCTGTCGATTGAGATACCGTTTGCCAGTGACCGAAGGCGCGAAACGTCGGCACCGGTGGCCGGTCGTTCCTCGACTGTTCGGTTCTGCGCGTTCTTTCTTTCGTACCGGCCGTTTTCAATCTCTTCCTTGGTGCCGTCAGCATAGCGTACTTCTATGCCGCTCGCGCTTGTCTCGACCTTTGTTATTCCAGCCGACCCCGATGACTGCCCCCCAGACTGGGACCGGTCCTTCTTATCGCCCCGGCCCGAGCGTGACGAACCATCGGCATCATCATCATCGTCGTCGTCATCATCATCGTGACCACCTTTACCCGATCCGGAATTGTCGTCACGATCACCGCCGCTGCCCGACCCGGAATTGCTGTCATGGTCATCATCCCCGCCGTTGCCGTCACTCCCTTTCCCGCTCTTTGCAAACGCGTAAGCAGGTTCCAACCGCAGATGACCGTCTGCGTCAAAAGCCGGCACATAGGGTGTCATCACAATCAGCGACGCCAGCGCTACCGTGCTGAGAAGCTGACCAGTTCTTTTCCGGTTATTCATTCTCGTCTCCAATCCTGTTCGAGGCGTTATCCTGTATTGGAGGCAGAATATCCCGGGCCCGGCTTCGCTACATCGGGCTTAGGTCTGATGATTTTCCGGCCGATTGTCCGGGTCCGAGGAATGAGAGTTTCAAATATCCATCACTTAAAAAGACCTGGTGATCCAATTTAGGCCTTGGGCAATGAGGTGTTGCCGCGTTGCTTTCCATGTTTTGCGGAACTCGGCTTCAGCGGTTGGCGGGTCTTGATTTGACAGCTGTCGTTTTCTTCCCGATTAGGGTCAGGATGCATTGATTCTCAAGGCGCTGCATGATTCACGGCTCGAAAAATGGAGTGGTGATATGAGCGACCTTTTCTGGCTGACCGACGAGCAGATGGCCAAATTTTCCCCTTTCTTCCCGCGGTCGCACGGCAAGCCACGGGTCGATGACAAGAGGGTGCTGAGCGGGATTATCTTCATCAATCGCAATGGGTTGCGGTGGCGAGACGCTCCCAAAGAATACGGACCGCACAAGACGCTTTATAGCCGGTGGAAGCGTTGGAGTGAGAAAGGCATCTTCGCGCGGATGATGACCGGCCTGGCCGCCGAACACGGCGAGGAAAAGACCGTGATGATCCCCTCTCGGGACATTGCTCCGCAATGCCCTGCCGGGCAGTGGACGCGACCTATCTGAAAGCACATCGCACCGCGACCAGCAGGGCCGCGAAAAAGGGGGGCGTGGCCGCCTGATTGGCCGAACCAAGGGCGGCATGAATACTAAACTGCATGCTATCTGTGACAGCCAAGGGCGACCGATCAGCCTTTTTGTCACCGCTGGCCAAGTCAGTGACTACATCGGTGCGCGAGCGCTAATGAGCAGCATACCAGAAGTCGACTGGCTGCTCGGGGATCGCGGCTATGATGCAGACCGGTTCCGAGACGCGTTGAAAGACAAAGGAATAAGCGCCTGCATCCCAGGTCGAAAGCAACGCAACCGTCATCTATTGGTTATGAATCCTGACCCTACGACACACCGGTCTACTTTTCGATCACGGAGGTACACCGGTACATCGACAACATGAACCGTGAGGTCATCGGTCGACTGGACGGCGAGAACAAACCCAAGCTTTCTGATGGAACACTAATAGAAGATCGAAAACTTCATTACTTCGAAAACTCATGTACTTTCGTCCCGACATCCACGGCCAAAGCGGATAAGGCAACCAGCGGTCCGTTTTATGGAGAATTCAATCGCTTCCTCTCACGTCTTGAAACCAAACTCTCCGACAAGCGCCTACGCTTCTTGCTACAAGCCAAGAAAGATGATGGGAAGTGTTTCCAGACTGATGACTTTGAACAAATCATGAAGCAATTCATCGGTTACCTCAATCGATCCAATGTCACCATTGTCGACCTAAGTGGCATACCATTTGAGGTGTTGAGTATTACGGTGAGCCTAGTTTCTCGACTGATCTTCGATTTCTGTTTTCACTACTCGAAGCTGCTACAAAGACAAGAATTACTGAATGATGTACCAGTCATGCTTGTCTGCGAGGAAGCTCATAACTACATCCCTCAGAGAGACGACGCTGCATATCGTTCTTCTAGAAAATCGTTGGAGCGCATTGCAAAAGAAGGAAGAAAGTACGGGCTCAGTTTGATGGTTGTGAGCAAGCGACCGTCAGAGGTTTCGGAGACTATCTTCGCGCAATGCAACAATTTTTTGGCGCTTCGGCTGACCAACAATACCGACCAAAACTATGTGAAGCGGCTCTTTCCGGACAACTCCAGCGGCATTACGGACATCTTACCCAATCTTGCCCCTGGTGAATGTGTCGTTGTCGGAGATGCTGTGTTGCTGCCAGCGATTGTGCAGATGCCGATGCAGAATCCCGAGCCACAATCCCAAGGCGTTCGCTTCCACAAAGAATGGCAGGAACCTTGGCGCGAATTTACTTTTGGGGATGTGATAAGTCGCTGGCGGAAAGAATGATACGCCTAGTGGTAGGCTGTGCGCGCGTCTGAACTTGACGAACAATCCGGTTTGCTGACCCGACGGATATCTGCTTTCGGGTTACTATAACGCAGCGACTGGCGCTGTTGCCAGGGATCGGACTTGGCCGGAGAATGAGCACTAACGCCAAAGCAGTAAATCTAGCATCCTATTCGAGGGAGCATTCAAACTATTCGAGGAGGGTTTGCATTGCATTTTCAGTTCCAGTTTGCGTTCTTACCCTTTCCTCCAACTGGTCAATCAACAATACCTGCTGAGTTATTTCATCCGCCAACTTTGTGAGATTGGCGTTTAACTCAGACAACTCTTCATCGGCACCAAATGCGCGATAGGTGTTGCTCCAGCTACCATCCCTCCACATCCAGCTAGAATGAGTGAGCCTCCCCAACTGAACTGGTCCACCGCTATGTTTAGGAAACGGAGGACCACGAATGGCAAACAAGCGACCGAAGCCCGAAGAGATTGTCTCGAAGTTACGGCAGGTTGAAGTTCTGATGGGGCAAGGCATGTCCCGTCTTGATGCGATCAGGCAGATCGGCGTTGTTGAACAAACCTATTACCGCTGGCGCAAGAAGTACGGCGGAATGGGCGTAGATCAGTTGAAAGAACTGAAACGGCTTCAGAAAGAGAATGAGCGACTGCGACGTGCGGTATCCGATCTGACGTTGGACAAGCTGATCCTGACGGAAGCCGCGAAGGGAAACTACTGAGCCCCGCTCGTCGTCGTGCTTGTATTGACCATGTTCGCAACCAATTGAACGTTTCCGAGAGACGCGCCTGCCGCGTGCTTGGACAACACAGATCCACGCAACGGCGTGTCCCACAAGGTCGCGCAGACGAAGACCGATTGGTGGCCGACATGATCGAGCTGACCCGTCAATACGGCCGATATGGCTATCGCAGGATCGCTGCATTGCTGAGAGAGGCTGGATGGTCTGTCAGCGATGGGCGAATTGAACGGCTTTGGCGACGAGAGGGGCTGAAAGTGCCAGTGAAACAACCGAAGAAAGGACGGCTTTGGCTGAACCCCTCTCATCGATACTGCGTATCGACTGCCGGGCAGTGGATGGGTCGTGTGTTCGGCTGAGGCCGGAGTATCGCAATCATGTATGGAGCTATGATTTCGTCCATTGTCGAACCGACGATGGCAAAGCTTTTCGGACGCTGAACATCCTTGATGAGCACAGCCGGGAGTGCCTGGCGATTAGAGTGAAGCGCAAGCTGAACTCGGTCGACGTGATCGACGCCCTGACGGATCTGTTCATCCTTCGTGGCGCACCCGGTTTCATACGTTCGGATAACGGGCCGGAATTTGTCGCCCAGGCCGTCCGAGACTGGATCGCCGCCGTCGGCGCCAAGACGGCTTACATCGAACCTGGCAGCCCGTGGGAGAACGGATACTGTGAAAGTTTCAATGGCCGGTTCAGGGACGAACTACTCAACGGCGAAATCTTCTACAGCCTGCGCGAAGCACAAATCCTGATCGAACAATGGAGGAGACACTACAATACAAAACGCCCCCACAGTGCACTGGGCTATCACCCGCCGGCACCTGAAACCATCATCCCGATGAATCACAGGCCGATGATGCACTAACAATCAACTTGGACCAGTCAGATGAGGCTGCTCAGCAGATCTGGCACAGGCGCTATCGGATCCGTCGATCCGCACCGGGGCCTTGGAGATTATCCGGGGCCTGATTGAACGTGTTACGATCAAACATGAACGGGATGGCGTCCAGATCGAACTGGAGGGTGTCCTGGCAGCGATGATTGGGTTGGCCCAGAATGAACAAAGCCGCCCTGAGGCGGCTTGTTCGAGACTCTGTTCGACCGAAGTGGTTGCGGGAGCAGGATTTGAACCTGCGACCTTCAGGTTATGAGCCTGACGAGCTACCGGGCTGCTCCATCCCGCGTCAGAGTCAGATTTGTTTTCATCGTTTTAGAGAGATTTGGGGATTTTGCTAGGTTTGGCGGTGACCTACTCTCCCGGGGCTTAAGCCCAAGTACCATTGGCGCGGCAGTGCTTAACTTCCGGGTTCGGGATGGGACCGGGTGTTTCACTTGCGCTATGACCACCAAACCGAGGAAAATCCCCACGTCGCTGTTTTTGCGGAGCAAAAAAGCGACGGGCAGGAGGCAGCGTATTCGCGAAGCGGATGCGCGGTCCTGCACGGTTGTGTTAATCAGATCAACGTTGTCCAACTCAGGGTGTGTATGTCTTTGATTTGTCTTTCCATTACTGGATCAAATCAAGCCTATCGGGCGATTAGTACCGGTCAACTGAACGCATTACTGCGCTTACATCTCCGGCCTATTGACGTGGTGGTCTTCCACGGCCCTCAGGGAGACCTTGTTTTGAGGGGGGCTTCCCGCTTAGATGCCTTCAGCGGTTATCCTGTCCGATCATAGCTACCCAGCACTGCCGTTGGCACGACAACTGGTCCACCAGTGGATCGTTCACCCCGGTCCTCTCGTACTAGGGGCAACTCCTCTCAAGTCTCCTACACCCACGGCAGATAGGGACCGAACTGTCTCACGACGTTCTAAACCCAGCTCACGTACCTCTTTAAACGGCGAACAGCCGTACCCTTGGGACCTGCTCCAGCCCCAGGATGAGATGAGCCGACATCGAGGTGCCAAACACTGCCGTCGATATGGACTCTTGGGCAGTATCAGCCTGTTATCCCCGGCGTACCTTTTATCCGTTGAGCGATGGCCCTTCCACTCGGGACCACCGGATCACTATGGCCGTCTTTCGACTCTGCTCGACTTGTCAGTCTTGCAGTCAGGCTGGCTTCTGCCATTGCACTCAACGAGCGATTTCCGACCGCTCTGAGCCAACCTTCGCGCGCCTCCGTTACGCTTTAGGAGGCGACCGCCCCAGTCAAACTACCCGCCACGCAGGGTCCCGGATCCGGATAACGGACCGCGGTTAGACATCAAGAGTGCGAAGGGTGGTATCTCAAGGGAGGCTCCACGGATACTTGCGTTTCCGCTTCAAAGCCTACCACCTATCCTGCACATCACAATCCTGATGCCAGTGCGAAGCTGTAGTAAAGGTGCACGGGGTCTTTCCGTCTAACCGCGGGAAGCCTGCATCTTGACAGGCAATTCAATTTCGCTGAGTCGATGTTGGAGACAGCGGGGAAGTCGTTACGCCATTCGTGCAGGTCGGAACTTACCCGACAAGGAATTTCGCTACCTTAGGACCGTTATAGTTACGGCCGCCGTTTACCTGGGCTTCAATTCAAGGCTCTCACCTCTCCTTTTAACCTTCAGGCACCGGGCAGGCGTCAGACCCTATACGTCGTCTTGCGACTTCGCAGAGCCCTGTGTTTTTAATAAACAGTCGCCACCCCCTGGTTTGTGCCCCCAGCCCCTAGTTGCCTAGGAACCGGGCCTCCTTCTCGCGAACTTACGGAGGTATTTTGCCGAGTTCCTTCAACATCGTTCTCTCAAGCGCCTTGGTATGCTCTACCAGTCCACCTGTGTCGGTTTAGGGTACGGTCTGATGGAGGGCTATTT
>NZ_JBQERM010000005.1:47500-190000 GCF_056535045.1 Ruegeria sp. O6
ACCCCAATGGCCCGACGGAACTTCATCAGGTTCAAGCCCACAAATCGGCGCAAGGATGTGATGGCCAGCCCGGCAATCAGCAACTGTAAAGCCAGTTCGCCATAGCGGTGTTCCAGCGCCTCAATCGGTTCGATTCCCAAACCGCCAGTCAGGCCAAGATAGAACAGCCAGGGCGCGGGCAGCGCGCCCATCAGATAAACGGCCCATACCGGAATACGCCGGAGTGTCTGATTGATGGCCTGCATGATTCTAGTAATTCCTGGCCAGATCCATACCTTCATAAAGGCTGGCGACCTCTTCTTCATAACCGTTGAACATCAGCGTCGGTTTGCGCGAGGCAAACAGGCCGCCGCCGATTTCACGTTCGGAGGCTTGCGACCAGCGCGGATGATCCACGTTCGGGTTTACATTACTATAAAACCCGTATTCTCGCGAATTGGCCATATTCCAACTGGTGGGCGGCTCTTCTTCAGTAAGCGTGATCCGAACAATCGACTTGATCGATTTGAACCCGTATTTCCACGGCACGACCAGACGCAATGGCGCGCCGTTCTGATTTGGAATCGGCTTGTCATAGATACCAGTGGCCATGATCGTCAGCGGATGCATCGCCTCGTCCAGGCGCAAACCCTCGCGATAGGGCCATTCCAGAATGGGATAGCGCGTTCCTGGCATCTCATCCGGGCGGTGGGCCGTTTCGAACGCCACGTATTTCGCGCCCTCTTTCACCCCCGCCATGTTCAGAAGATCGGCCAGTTCGAATCCGATCCATGGAATGACCATCGACCAGGCTTCAACGCAACGGAACCGATAGATGCGTTCTTCGATCGTCATCTCGGACAGGATGTCCTTGAAATCATACTCACCGGGACGATCGACCAGACCGTCAATCTGGACGCTCCAGGGTTCGGTCACCAGCGTATGCGCATATTTCGCCGGATCGTCTTTTCCGGTCCCGAACTCATAATAATTGTTGTAACTCGTGATCTCATCCCAGGTGTTCGGCTCCAGCGCATCCTGCGCCGCCGCTGGTTGGCCCATTGCCGCCACACCAACACCCGCCATCCCGGCCATGACCTGCCGCCGGCTCAGGAACGCCGCCCGTGGCGTTACGTCGGCATGTGTCAATGTATTGGTCCAGCGATGCGCCATCTAGGTCTCCGTCGTATTTGTTTGTCATAACAGACTTAGGGTGCTGATAGCACAGACCCATGGAAACAGGCGTCACGTTTGAGCGACGTGATTGTAACGTTCCGAGTGGCGACAGGCCCAGACAGGCGGATTGTGCCGCGCTCTGCCCGCTTTCAGCGGTTGTCACGACCTGAGCCAACTCTCAGTGCTCGAACATTTCGTTGGGGATATACAGTTCACTCAGAGCTGGCTCTGAACGGAGGACAACAGCCGGGTTGTCTGCCTGCAGTCTTTACAACTGCGGGTCCAAAACTGCACTCTGTCAGACAGGCACCATACGCGATCAACAGTGTGGCGGGCCTGTTTTTGCAGCCGCGTGGCCGCAATGGGAGGACGAAAAATGTGTGATATCTGTGTAATGAACGCCGTAAAAGACAGGATGCTGTCCCGGCGCGGGTTCTTCAAAGCTGCTGCGGCATCGGGTGTTGCGGCTGCCGCAACCGGAGCAATGGCACCGGCCGCACTGGCCGCGGGGCATGGCGGTGTCCAAGACATGACCCACACGCTCAGCCCGGAGTTCCCGACCTGGGGCGGAGAGCCGGGCATCTCGGCTGAACAGGCATTCAATTTCGCGGAACACGGATTCAATCTGTTCAATTTGTCGATTAATGAGCATACGGGCACGCATATAGATGCCCCACTGCACTTTTCTGCGGATGGAGCTTCAGTCGATGAAATCCCGGTCTCAGATCTGGTTGCACCACTTTGCGTGGTCGATATCGCAGCCCGCGCAGCAGAAGACGCCGATACGCGTTTAACCCCGGATGATTTGAGAGCCTGGATAGCCGCCAACGGTGACATCCCCGACGGGGCCTGCGTCGCCATGCACTCGGGATGGGCCGGCAAAACCGCTACGGACGCGTTCCGCAATTTCGACGGCGAAGCGCAGCATTACCCGGGCTTTCACGTTGAAGCTGCGCAGATGCTGATGGAGGAAACTGGGGCGCGGTCAATTGCCGTTGACACCTTGTCACTGGATCACGGCATGTCTGCGGATTTCGCCACCCATTATGCCTGGTTGCCTTCTGGCCGGTTCGGGATCGAATGCCTGGCCAATCTGGACCGGGTACCCGCGACGGGCGCGACACTTGTTATTGGCGCACCGAAACACGCTGGCGGCACCGGAGGTCCGGCGCGGATACTTGCGCTGATCTGACCTAACTGACGTACGGCGAAACTGGCCCGCTTTCTTCAGTGGGTCAGTTTCCATCTGCGCATTCCATGAGTGGTAGGCACTGAGAGCAAGCCAGCCAATGGGCAAGACCAAGTCTGACACCACACGGCGCTATGATACCGCTGCACCAAAATGGCGGGATAAGATGCGTGCTCTTGGTTATTACGATGCGTATCTTGGTTTTCTGTCAGCAAGTCAGCTCGCGACAGAGCATAACAGTCGGGTTGTTGATATCGGTGCCGGGACGGCCTCGTTTGCAGAAGCCTGGGTCGCTATTCACGGGTCACCCGTCGAAATAACCCTTCTCGAACCCAGTCAAGCCATGTTGAAACAGGGTCAAAGCGCGTTACAGGCGCGGGGTGTCGAGCCAAGACTTGTGCAGGGATTGTTAGGGTCTGTCGTTCTGGAACCTGCTAATGTGGCACTGGCTGCGCATGTCATCGAACATTGCCCCGATCCGTTGCGCGCACTTGAGAAGATTCACGATATGATGCGCCCTGGCGGTCGTTTGTATCTGGTGGTGTCAAAGCCGCATTGGTGCAATGCAATCATCTGGCTGCAATGGCGCCATCGCACATTCGGCAGAGAAGAAATTCTGGGACTATTGCACAAAGCTGGCTTTGAATGCGAAAGCGAGTACTCATTCCCCGCAGGCCCACCATCCCGGACAAGCCGGGGAATTTTGGCGCGTCGAAGAGCGTAGATGCAGACAAAAAAGACCCGCCAATGCGGCGGGTCTTCCGTTTGTGCCTAAATCAATGCACCACTGCATCATCCGGGCGGGGCCGTTCTGACGTCCCCAACCGGTCACCGATGATCAAGCCATCAGCCCCGGCGGTGACCGGGACAACCTCACCATCCTTGATCTCACCGGCCAACAGCGCTTCGGCCAGCGGGTTCTGCAGGGCGCGCTGAATCACGCGTTTCAGCGGGCGGGCTCCGAAGACAGGGTCATAGCCTTCATTGGCCAGCCATTCCTTGGCACCATCGTCCAGGGCCAGTTCGATCTTGCGGGCCGCCAGGCGCTTTTGCAGACGCGCCATCTGGATATCGACGATGCCATCCATATCGGCCCGCTTGAGCCGGTCAAAGATGATTGTTTCGTCCAGACGGTTCAGGAATTCGGGCCGGAAATGTGCCCGCACCGCATCCATCACGTCACGGCGGGCCTGCGCGCTGTCCGCGCCATCGGGCAACTGGCTGAGCGCCTGAGAGCCGAGGTTCGACGTCAGAATGATCAGCGTCTGCTTGAAGTCCACGGTGCGGCCCTGACCATCGGTCAGCACACCGTCATCCAGAACCTGCAACAGCACGTTGAACACATCCGGGTGGGCCTTTTCGACCTCGTCAAACAGCACGACCTGATAGGGCCTGCGCCGCACGGCTTCGGTCAGCACACCGCCTTCGTCATAACCGACATAGCCCGGAGGGGCACCGATCAGACGGGCAACCGCGTGTTTCTCCATAAACTCGGACATGTCGATGCGCACCATCGCGTTGTCGTCGTCGAACAGGAAGTTCGCCACGGCCTTGGTCAGCTCGGTCTTACCCACGCCGGTCGGTCCGAGGAACAGGAACGATCCCAGTGGGCGGCCTTCGTCATTCAGACCCGCTCGCGCACGGCGCACGGCGTTGGCGACAGCAGTCACTGCTGCATCCTGACCAATCACGCGGGAATGCAGAGCGTCTTCCATCCGCAACAGCTTCTCGCGCTCACCTTCCAGCATTTTCGAGGTCGGGATACCGGTCCAGCGTTCCACGACAGAAGCAATCTGTTCAGGGCGCACCGTTTCCTCGGCCATCATACCATTGCTTTCGGCGTTCTCGGCCTCGGTCAGCTTTTTCTCAAGCTCGGGGATGACGCCATAGGACAGTTCCCCCGCTTTGGCGAGGTTGCCTTCACGCTTGGCGATCTCAAGATCAGCGCGCGCCTTGTCGAGTTGTTCCTTCAGGTCACGGGCCCCCGCCAGCTTGTCGCGTTCGGCCTGCCATTGCGCTGTCATCTCGGCGGATCGTTCCTGCAAATCGGCCAGGTCCTTTTGCAAGGTTTCCAGACGATCTTTCGAGGCCGCGTCATCTTCAAGCTTCAGTGCCTCTTCCTCGATCTGCATCTGCAGGATGTTCCGGTCGAGTTGATCGAGTTCTTCGGGCTTGCTGTCGACCTCCATCCGCAAACGCGATGCCGCCTCGTCGACAAGGTCGATCGCTTTGTCGGGCAGAAAGCGGTCAGTGATATAGCGGTGCGACAGGGTCGCCGCTGAAACAAGCGCTGAATCCGAGATGCGCACACCGTGGTGCAGTTCGTACTTTTCCTTGATGCCGCGCAGGATGCTGATCGTATCTTCGACTGTCGGCTCCTGTACCATTACAGGCTGGAACCGGCGCGCAAGGGCAGCGTCTTTTTCCACGTATTTGCGATACTCATCCAGCGTGGTCGCACCAATACAATGCAACTCGCCCCGGGCAAGCGCAGGCTTGATCAGGTTGGCCGCATCCATTGCACCATCAGACTTCCCGGCACCGACCAACGTGTGCATCTCGTCGATGAACAGGATGATTTCACCCGCAGCTTCAGTCACTTCGGTCAGAACGGCCTTGAGGCGTTCTTCGAACTCACCACGGTATTTCGCACCAGCAATCAACGCGCCCATGTCGAGCGCCAGCAGCTTCTTGTCCTTCAGCGATTCCGGCACATCGCCGTTAACGATGCGCAGGGCCATGCCCTCGGCAATCGCGGTCTTACCGACGCCGGGTTCACCGATCAGAACCGGGTTGTTCTTGGTGCGACGCGACAGAACCTGCATCGAGCGGCGGATTTCTTCATCCCGACCGATGATCGGATCAATTTTGCCTTCGGCCGCAGCCTCGGTCAGGTCACGTGCGTATTTCTTGAGCGCGTCATAACCTTCTTCCGCCGACGCGCTGTCAGCGGTGCGACCCTTGCGAATGTCGTTGATCGCCTCATTCAGCTTTTGCGCTGATACGGCTCCGGCGTCCAATGCATCCTTGGCCTTGGACTTCACCATGCACAGCGCCATCAACACGCGTTCGACCGGCACGAAACTGTCGCCCGCCTTTGATGCCAACTTTGCAGCCTCGTCCAGTACTTTGGCGGTCTGGCCGTCCATGTAGATCTGGCTCGCGTCGCCGCTGACCTTGGGGATTTTCCCCATCGCGGTGTCCAGCGCTTCAACCACGCGGTTCGGGGCCCCACCCGCGCGCGTGATCAGGTTGCTAGCCAACTCCTGATCGTCATCCATCAGTGCTTTGAGTATATGCGTAGGCTCCAGCCTCTGGTGCCCCTCGCGCAGCGCAATGGTTTGCGCTGCCTGCACGAATCCCCGTGCCCGCTCGGTGAACTTGTTCAAGTCCATGATATTCTCCTTTTCCAAGCGCCCCGTTTTGACATGCCCGCCTGGCAGCACATGTCGGTCGAAGCCTCACATTCAATCTGGGAAATATCTTCGGTGGTTCAAGAGGCTAAAACACAGAAATCGACCTATTCGCGCTGGATGGTATAGACTGAATAACCACCGGTCTCGGCGACCTGAACGGCACCCAGATCATTCACCAAAGATTGGGCTGCCGCACTTCCCGTCGGGCAAGAAACCAGATCTGCCGTATGGTCCAGGAAATTGCCGGTAAACGCCGTTTCACCAGTAAGTTGACACCAATCATCCTCGGACCTGTAACCACCAACCAAACGCAAATCGTCATTGGTCGGCACAGGTGCAGCCCCTGTATCCGTCTCCTCGGGCGGCGTTTCATTACATGCGGCCAGTGCAATCAACGCGCCCAACAAAACCAGCTTTTTCATTTGTCGCCCCTTATTTTGAATTCGAGTTTTCAATACAGAGCACGATAACACGATTTGAAGCTGCCTGCGCGGCTTAGCAGATGGACAGAGCGGCCCGAAGCCGCTAGGACGCAGACGTTTGCCAAAAAGGAGCGCCCCCCATGTCTGATGACCGCCTGATCGTAGCCCTTGATGTTCCCAACGCTCTGCAAGGGTTGGCCATGGCAGAACGTTTGGGGGACAGTGTTTCTTTCTATAAGATCGGGCTGGGTATGCTGACCGGTGGCGGGCTGGCATTGGCCAACGAACTGAAACAAGATCACGGCAAGCGCATCTTCCTGGACATGAAGTTGTTCGACATTGGCAATACAGTTGAGAATGCCGTGCGGGGATTGGCGCAATTCGATCTGGATTTTCTGACCGTGCATGGTGACCCTCATGTGGTGCGCGCCGCCAAAGAAGGTGCTGCGGGTAAAGACCTGAAGATCCTCGCCGTAACCATCCTGACCTCGCTGAACCGCGACGATCTGGACGCAAGTCTTTTGAAACCTGGTGATGTGCAGGATTTGGTTGTCGAACGCGCGGCCAAGGCCTTTGAAGCCGGGGCTGATGGCGTTATCGCCAGCCCGCAAGAGGCCGCCCTGATCCGGGCTCTGCCACAGGCTGAAGGGCGTCTGATCGTAACCCCTGGTGTGCGCCCGGCTGGCGCAGCGCTTGGTGACCAGAAACGTGTAGCATCCCCTGCAAGCGCTATTCAGGATGGCGCTGATCATATCGTTGTCGGCCGCCCGATTTATCAGGCAATAGACCCAAAAGCCGCTGCTGAGACCGTTCTTTCCGAACTAAATTCTCTCAAGGTGTGCTAAGACCACTTGGCCTTTTCAGGTGGGTTTTGCGTTGGGTTTTCCGCGCAACAAGTTGACCTTAGGTCACTTTTTGACAAAACCGCGCCAAATCGTCTCTGTGCCAGAAAACACACATTCAAAACCCGAGTTTTCTCGGCACAACCTTCATCCTATCGAAACCAAGGATTTTCAGAGATTCTGAAGGGGAAATACTCCCCAACGAACCGCTTCTTCCTGAGGTTCGTTACTTCCCCCCGCGATGTGCGGGGGGTCTTCTTTCCAAATCACCCCATGTCAGCAGGGCCTTTGATCCAGGATCACAGGTGATATAAAGAACGTCCAAGCCAACTGCGGAACGCATGAGGACGCAGATGCCCGGTCTTTGCCGAGATTGCCTGACCACATTGTCAAACGAACAACGCTGTACTGCCTGTGGCAGTCCGCGGGTAAAGACACACCCGGAACTGTTTGACTTGTCGATTGCCCATATGGATTGTGACGCCTTCTATGCCTCGGTTGAAAAACGTGACAACCCGGAACTGGCGGACAAACCGGTTATCATTGGCGGCGGCAAGCGCGGCGTTGTTTCAACTGCCTGCTACGTTGCCCGTATTCGCGGCGTCCGGTCGGCTATGCCCATGTTCAAGGCCCTGCAACTCTGCCCCGAAGCCGTCGTGATCAAGCCCCGCATGTCCGTCTACGCTGAGGTGTCGCGCGACATCCGCGCGATGATGGATGAATTGACACCCGTGGTCGAACCCCTGTCGCTGGACGAAGCCTTCATGGACCTGTCGGGAACCGAACGTCTGCATGGCGCGCCGCCGGCCGTCATGCTGGCGCGTCTGGTCAAGCGCATGAAGGATGAAATCGGTGTCACCGGCTCTATCGGATTAAGTCACAACAAATTTTTGGCCAAGGTCGCTTCGGATCTCGACAAACCGCGCGGATTTTCAGTGATTGGCAAGGCGGAAACGGCAGAGTTTCTGAATGACAAACCCGTACGGTTGATCTGGGGCATTGGCCCGGCTGCGCAAGAAGCGCTGGACAAGGCAGGGATCAGAACTTTCAGTGATTTGCTGCGTTGGGATCAGGAAGCGCTGACCGCGCGGTTCGGCTCAATGGGATATCGCCTGTGGCACTTGGCTCGGGGTCAGGACAAGCGACGCGTATCGGCGCATGAGCCGATGAAATCCATCAGCAACGAGACGACATTTTTCGAAGATACGTCGAGCCTTGATATTCTGGACGGTCATTTGTGGCGGATGGCCTTGAAAGTGTCGGACCGCGCCAAGGCAAAGGATCTGGCTGGTCGGGTTGTCACGTTGAAACTGAAGAAAGCCAATCACAAGATCCTGACGCGGCGCGTAGCCTTGCGGGATGCGACACAGATTGCCGACCGGATTTACCGCACGGCCCGGGGCCTGTTCGATCAGGTTGGCGATCAGGGGCCATATCGATTGTTGGGCTGTGGTTTGTCCGACCTTTGCCCGGCTGATCAGGCGGATATTTCCGGCGACTTGCTGGATCCGGATGCTGCCCGCAGATCCAAGGCCGAACGGGCCACGGACGAGATTCGCCAGCGGTTCGGGGCCGAAGCAATCATGAAGGGCCGTGCGCTGCGCTGAAGCTACTCCGCCGCCAGACGCTCTGGGCTCGCACCCAGGCTGGAAATCTCGCGAACCACCTGCCTGAGCAGCTTCGAGAACGCCATGAAATTGGCATTGGGCGCGATTTTTTCTTCGTCCATGTACAAAGCGCGATCGATCTCGATCTGTACAGCGTGCTGCTGGCGACCGGGACGACCATAGGTTTGCGTCACATATGCTCCGGCAAAAGGCGCATTGCGTGCCACGTTGAGACCCGCTGCCGCGAAAGCGGCTTCAATGATATCGACGACCTCTGACGACGCGGACGCGCCAAACCGGTCGCCCAGCACGATCTCGGGCCGCCTTGCGCGCGCAGTGCCCGCCATGGCCACCGCCTCGTGCGGCATCGAGTGGCAGTCCACCAGAATTGCCTGTCCGAACATCTCGTGTGATTCGGCCAGCAGGGATTTCAACCGCGCATGATAAGGGCGCCAATAGGTGTCGATGCGCAGCCGCGCTTCGTCCATGGTAAGTTTGCCGCGATAGATTGCCCGACCGTTGGCAACTACGCGGGGAATCACCCCCAGCCCTGACGCGACCCTTGGATTATGCCCGTGCCTGCGGGCACCGCTGATCAAGGCCGGGTCAAGCTCATCCAGACTGCGGTTCAAATCCAGATAGGCGCGTGGCATGGCCGCCTTGATCAAAGGGGCACCGTTTTCCGCAGCCGGCGCGAACAACTGATCAACAAAGGCGTCTTCTGAGGATCGAATCACGCTCCGGTTCAACACGGACCGGTTCAGAAATGCCTCAGGATACTCCCGCCCGCTGTGTGGCGATGAAAAAACCACGCACGAGGTGCGGTTTTCGGGCATATCCAATACATAGGCTGCGCTTTGCATGATCCCTCCGTGTTCGTAATCAACATAGACCGGAAAAATTGTTCTTCCAAACCCCTTGAACCCTTTTGCGACTCCTTTTATAGACCCCGCTACCGGCGCGGGGATCCGCGCCCCATTTCGTTATGGGGCAAGGCACGCAAAGGGAAAGTGGGCGGTTAGCTCAGCGGTAGAGCACTTCGTTGACATCGAAGGGGTCACAAGTTCGATCCTTGTACCGCCCACCATCGTTTCACTGTTCCGGTTTTCCGGGGCACCCGAGTAACCCAGGCGCTGGCCACGTCCTTGATGAAGGCGCCGCAGATTGGAGACAGACCATGAAGGTCAAGAACTCGCTCCGCTCGCTCAAGAACCGGCACCGCGACTGCCGGATTGTGCGTCGCAAAGGCCGCGTCTACGTGATCAACAAGACGCAGCGCAAGTTCAAAGCTCGTCAGGGCTAAGAACGGCACATCACTGCTTAAAGAAACCGCACCTTCGAGTGCGGTTTTTTTTGTTCCACCCGCGCCTAAAATGTAATCCCTGCATGGATCAGAATGCCAACGACCATAAGAAAGTTCAGAACCATCGAAATCCCGTTGCCGACATAGATTGGAAGCTTTCCAACAACCAAGCCGTAAGCAAACCAAAGCAGGGACAAGGCGGTATATAGCGACCAAGACAACAAGGATTGTCCCGAGGCATGGTGCGAATGCGTCAAATACAGCTTCACGAGCTGTGGCAGTGTGGCAAAAGGACCAACCACGCCAACAAAAACCATGAACCCTTCAAAGCGCGACATCCAATGGCCAAGGTTAGATTTCTCCAATTTTTCAGCCAGTGTTTCGGGCATATCTCACGTTCTTCCTTTAAGTGAATAAGACGGCATGTTCTTTTTCTCGGACAATCTGTCTTGCCAAAATATCCGCTAGAAGCGCTTGGACCAAGTCCCTCGACCACGTTACCACCAACCTTCCCCCCTCGTATGCCTTCAGAGCATCGCATATTGAACGTCACAGCGACCTTTTGACCAAGTAAATCAGTCGGATTTACTTGCATCCCGCCCAGAATCGTATAATTGAGAAAATCAGTCGGATTAATGACCGACCCGAAATTCAATTGTTGAGGCACACAATGCTGAAATCCACGACCTGCCTGGCCGCCGCACTGTCGGCTCTGATCGCAACCTCTGCCGCCGCCGAGGGCGAACTGAACCTCTATTCGTCGCGCCACTATGACACCGACGAACGGCTGTATACCGACTTTGAAGACGCAACCGGCATCAAGATCAACAGGATCGAAGGCAAAGCGGATGAACTGATTGCCCGGATGGAAGCGGAAGGCGCGAACTCACCTGCCGACGTGATGCTGACCGTGGACACGTCGCGTCTGGCGCGGGCCAAGAATGCAGGTGTCCTGCAATCAATCGACAGCGCTACACTGGAAGAGCGCATTCCAGCCAATCTGCAGGACAGCGACAATCAGTGGTTTGGTTTCTCGCAACGCGGTCGGATCATCTTTTTCGACAAGGAAAACGTGACCAACCCGCCGGCCACCTACGCTGATCTGGCAAAACCGGAATACAAGGGAATGGTCTGTATCCGGTCTTCGACCAACACCTACAACCAGACCCTGCTGGCATCGATCATCACACATGAAGGCACTGAGGCCGCCAAGTCCTGGGCCGAGGGTGTTGTCGCCAACATGGCGCGTGACCCGCAGGGCGGTGACACCGACCAGTTGCGCGGCATCGTTTCGGGCGAGTGTGACATCGCGGTTTCGAACACCTACTATTTCGCGCGCTCCATTCGCACAGACGTCAAAGGCTTGTCCGCAGACCGCGATATGATCGGCTGGGTCTTCCCGAACCAGGACAGCTATGGCGCGCATATGAATCTATCCGGTGGTGGGGTCGCCGCGCATGCACCCAACAAGGAAAACGCGATCCTGTTCCTTGAATATCTGGCCAGCGATCAGGCGCAGAAATACTTCTCGGCGGGAAATGACGAGTTCCCGGCAGTTCCAAATGTCGAACTGGCCGAGTCGGTCAAGGCGCTGGGTGAATTCAAGGCAGACGACGTGAACCTTTCAGACGTTGCAAAGAACATCCCCGAAGCGCAGAAGATCTTTAACGAAGTTGGCTGGAAGTAATCCTTCTTGGCTCTGACTTCTTGAATAGGATGCGGATTGTCCGCATCCTTTTTCGTTGATATGTGATGTTTATTTGTATATTTTCTCGTATATGAGAAAATTTTTCAATATGATGTAATGCCTGACACCCTGTCAAACCGCCTCGCCAATCGCCTGAGCGAACTGCGCCGCGGGCGTGGTTGGTCTTTGGATTACCTTGCCGAACACAGCAGGATCAGCCGCGCCACCTTGTCCCGTATGGAAAAAGGGGATGTCAGCCCAACAGCCGACAATCTAGGCCGTCTGTGCGCTGTATACGATCTGCCGATCTCACGCCTGCTGATGATGGTTGAAGACAGCTTTGACCCCAAGGTTCCATTCGAACGCCAGACCGAGTGGCGCGACCCCGAAACCGGCTTCACCCGCCGTGCTGTTTCACCACTTGCAAATGGATTGAACGCCGAGGTTCTGGAATGCCACCTGCCCCGGGACACGGTCATTACCTACGAAGTGCCACCTAAATCGGGGCAAGAGCATCATCTGATCTTAATGGACGGCGCGCTTACTCTGACGGTTGATGGAACTCCCCACGCGCTGAACGCCGGGGATTGCCTGCGCTACCATCTGTCGGGACCGACCCGGTTTGAAACAGGGGCGTCGCGTGGCGCACGTTACCTGCTGGTGCTTATATGATCACGCGCCTGACCGAGAACGATTTTGACGCCGCGCTGGATGACCTGGCTGAAATCCTGCATGCCTGTGTTCATGATGGGGCCAGCATAGGTTTCATACTTCCGTTTACCCTGAACGATGCGCGTGCGTACTGGCAACAAAACGTACAGCCCAGTCTCAGGTCTGGTAAGCTGGACTTGTTCGTTTCGTATGACGGTCCCCGCATTGCAGGCACCGTTCAACTAATCCCGGCCGCAATGCCCAACCAACCCCACCGCGCCGACGTGGCGAAACTTCTGGTCCACCTCAACGCCAGACGGCGGGGATTAGGCCGATCCCTGATGAATGCGCTTGTTCTTCGGGCGCGAGAGGTGGGGCGCACGATGCTCGTACTTGATACGCGCAGCACCGATCCCTCGCGGCTGCTTTATCAAAGCCTCGGGTTTCAAATCGCGGGGGAAATACCGAATTACTGCCGGAACCCATTTGAACCAAAATTCGAGTCCACAACCTATATGTACAAAAACCTTGACGCTTGAAAAGACGCGGCCCCTGCTACTCGGCGGCGGTTACCTTTTCGGGAAACTTGTTCGGCAACAGCCCAAGGCGGCGCGCACAACGAACATCTGCCAGCAGGTTCCGTTCGGCGGCCTCAAACAACTCTTCAGGGTCATCCAGAACAAAATACCCCATCTGATGCATATCGATCCGGTAGGGTGTTCGTAGAATCGTCAGAACGTCAAACGGGTCACGATCGGGTATGTCGCTGGTCACGGCATAGACCAGTTCTGTCGGCGACGACGCCAACCCTGAACCCAACGCCTTGATCTGACCGTTCTGGCGGCGCAGGCCAAACTCGATCGAAAACCAGTAGAGCCTGATCAACCAGGCATAATCCGCGTCATCTGCCTGCTTTCCGGCTAGCCCGATGGCGTGGCTGAACGCGGCAAAACGTGGATCACTTAACAACGGTGTATGTCCGAATATCTCATGAAAGATATCCGGCTCTTCGATATAGTCGAAATCTTCCCGGGAGCGGATGAAAGAGGCGGCCGGAAAAACCCGATCCGCAAGCATCCCGAAAAATGTCTTGAACCCGATCAGCGCCGGAACCGGCTGCACCCGCCAGCCGGTCAGGTCCAGCAACCGTTTCGAAATTTCCGCACAAGATGGCACTTTGGTCTTCGGCAGGTCCAGCCGCACCAAACCGCTTAGGTATTCCGGTGCCATATAGCGCCGAACATTTTCTTCCTGTGCCGCGTAAAGATCAGCCCAGACCGCATTCTCTTCGTCTGTGTAGGTAATGTGGCCATGTTCATCCGCCAGTTTGGCGACATACTTCGTCGATTTGGGCATCAGCATCCTCCTGCATGAGATCAGGATACCTCAACTCACATGGAGAATTTGTTTTGATATTCTGAGTATCGCCCGTATTATGAACGAAACATTCCGAGATATTGCCATTTGCGGGTCAAATGCTTCACCCTGCCGACATTGATATTTTGCGAGAGCTTCAGGCCAGTGGACGCCTGTCTATGCAGGAACTGGCCGACCGGACCGGGTTGTCGACCTCGCAATGTTGGCGCCGCGTCCGTGACCTTGAATCGTCCGGGGTGGTTTCAGGGTATCGCGCGCAGGTTTCTGCCAAGGCTGTTGGCCTGAATGCCATTGCCTATGTCCACGTCGCGCTGAAGGACCATCAGGAGAACAGCATCTCGGCGTTTCTTCGTCTGGTCGAGACCGAGCCGCAAATCGTCGAGTGCGCCTCGATCACCGGGGATCACGACTTTATCCTGAAGGTTTACGCCAAAACCCCCGAGGATCTTGAAGTCTTTATCATGCAGCGCCTGTTGAAATCAGGGCTGGTCCGCGACACCCGCAGCAACTTTGTGCTTCGCCAGACCAAGACCCGCGGCCCTTTACCCATTCTTTGACAGGGTCCGACGAAACGGAACCTGAGCGGATGTGTCAGGTGCATAACCCATCCTTGCTAAGACGAGGTGTCGAAAGGCTGGGAGTGTCGTTCAATTGGAAAAGCCCGGCCACCGCTTATTGGCGACCGGGCCTACAAGTTACAAAACGTCTTCAGAAGTGAGCCGATTTCGCGGTCGCGGGCTTTTCCATCGGCGGCGCGAACTTGGTCAAGTCGATCCCCTTTACCGCCGACTTGTATTCCTCGGCGGTTGGGGTCCGGCCCAATATGGCCGAGAGTACGACAACCGGTGTCGACGCAAGCAGGGACTCACCCTTTTTCTCATCCGAGTCTTCAACAACACGACCCTGGAACAGGCGCGTGGATGTCGCCAGAACGGTATCGCCTTTTGCAGCCTTTTCTTGGTTCCCCATGCAAAGGTTACAGCCGGGCCGCTCAAGGTACAGGATATTTTCGTATTCCGTGCGTGCCTTGTTTTTCGGAAACAGATCGTCGAATTCAAAGCCCGAGTATTTCTGAAGAATGCTCCACTCGCCTTCTTCTTTCAGCTCATCGATGATGTTGTAGGTCGGTGCTGCGACAACCAGCGGGGCCTTGAATTCGACAGTGCCCTGTTCCTCTTCAAGGTTCTTAAGCATCTGCGAGACGATAATCAGATCGCCTTTGTGCACCATGCACGACCCGACAAAGCCCAGATCGACCTTCTTTTCACCCTTGTAGTAGGAAACCGGGCGGATAGTGTCGTGGGTGTAACGCTTTGATACGTCAGCGTTGTTCACATCCGGGTCGGCTATCATCGGTTCGTCGATCTCATCCAGATCAACGACGAGCTCGGCAAAATACTTGGCGTTTTCATCGGGTTTCAGGGCCGGCTTTTCACCCGACCTGATCTCCGCTATCCGCGCATTCGCCTTGTCGATCAGACCTTGCAGCGTCTGGGCTTCGTTTTCCATACCCTTGTCGATCATGATCTGGATGCGGCCTTTGGCGATTTCCAGAGATTCAATCAGCGTGTCATCTTCGGAAATACAGATCGACGCCTTGGCCTTCATCTCGGCCGTCCAGTCGGTAAAGGTAAACGCCTGATCCGCCAGCAAGGTGCCGATATGAACTTCGATGATCCGGCCCTGGAAGACATTGTCACCGAATGTCTTTAACATCTGCGACTGGGTGGCGTGAACCACATCGCGGAAATCCATATGGCCTGCCATCTGGCCTTTGAAGGTCACCTTAACCGATTCAGGGATCGGCATCGTGGCTTCACCGGTGGCCAGCGCCAGCGCAACGGTGCCCGAATCCGCGCCAAACGCTACGCCCTTGGACATGCGGGTGTGCGAGTCGCCGCCAATGATGATGGCCCAGTCGTCCACGGTGATGTCGTTCAGCACCTTGTGGATTACGTCTGTCATCGAATGGTAAACACCCTTGGGATCACGCGCAGTGATCAGGCCAAAGTTGTTCATGAATTTCATCAGTTTAGGAATGTTCGCCTGCGCCTTTGCGTCCCAAACCGACGCTGTGTGGCACCCGGACTGATATGCGCCATCAACGATGGGCGAGATCACGGTCGCCGCCATAGCTTCCAGCTCCTGCGCGGTCATCAGGCCAGTGGTGTCTTGCGACCCAACGATATTGACCTTAACCCGAGCATCCGAACCCGCGTGCAGAACCTTTCCGTCAGCCACGCCAACCGCGTTTTTGTTGAAGATCTTCTCGACAGCTGTCAGGCCCTGACCCTCGTGCGAGATTTCCTTGGACGGAGCAAATGCAGATTCCAGCGCAACGCCAAGGGTTTCTGCCGCAAATGTCTGCAGCTTCTTCCCA
This sequence comes from Ruegeria sp. O6, assembly GCF_056535045.1. Lineage (NCBI taxonomy): Bacteria > Pseudomonadati > Pseudomonadota > Alphaproteobacteria > Rhodobacterales > Roseobacteraceae > Ruegeria > Ruegeria sp. O6. The sequence continues at coordinate 63,530 of NZ_JBQERM010000005.1, forward strand.
AAGACAATCGCGTAAGAGCCGCCAGCCTTGATGAATTCGACCTTTTGCGGCGTGAAGGACGACGATACATCGACAAGCTCTTTATCGCCTGCTTCGTTGTAAAGCTTCTTGTCCTTTGTGTTGATGGTCAGAACGGTTCCGGTTTCGACCGAGTATTTCTGTTCAAGGACAGGACTTTCGTCGTTGTTCAGAATCGGGTTGCCGTCGTCATCCAGCTTTTTGACCCAGTTCTTCAGGTCAATGCCGATACCTCCGGTCACGCCAACGGTGGTCAGAAAGATCGGTGAGATTCCGTTTGTTCCCGCGACAACTGGTGCGATGTTCACAAAGGGAACATAAGGGCTGGCTTGCGTTCCGGTCCACAAGGCGACGTTGTTGACGCCGGACATGCGCGACGACCCGACGCCCATGGTCCCTTTTTCGGCGACCAGCATGACACGTTTGTCCGGGTGTTGTTTCTGCAAATCCTGAATCTCGGCCTGTGCCGCCGGTGTGATCATGCATTTGCCATGCAGTTCCCGATCCGCACGAGAATGCGCCTGATTACCGGGCGACAGAAGGTCGGTGGAAATGTCTCCTTCGGCCGCGACATAGGTCACAACCTTGATTTCCTCTTCAATGTCAGGCAGCCGGGTAAAGAACTCGGCCTTGGCATAGCTTTCCAGAATGTCCTTTGCGATCGCGTTTCCGGCCTCAAAAGCAGACTTGAGGCGCTGGGTATCCGCATCGTACAGGAACACCTGCGTTTTCAGCACCTCTGCCGCCTGATTTGCGATCGACGCATCATCGCCCAGCGCCAGATCCAGCAGAACCTCGACCGAGGGGCCGCCTTTCATATGTGACAGCAGCTCGAACGCGAAGGCCTGCGAGATTTCTTCGACCGAGGCTTCACCCAATATGATCTCTTTCAGGAACTGTGCCTTTTCACCAGCTGCGCTGGTTGTCCCCGGCAGCGTGTTATAGATGAAATAGGTCAAAGACTCGGCGCGGTGAACGTTTTCAACATCCTTGATTTGCTCGATGATTTCCTGAAGCAGCACACCGTCTTCAATGGGTTTGGGGTGCAAACCTTGCTCTTTGCGCGTCTCAATCTCGTTCAGGTATTCTGTATATAGGCTCATGACGGTTCCGACCATTTAGCTGGTGCGCTGGCGGGTAACAAACCAGCGCCTTAATTTTGTATGCCGCGGTATACTAAATGCCTACAACTTGCAAGACACTCTCCTGCGACCCTGTGTCCTGATCGAGGATGTATTTGTCGAAATACTTGCCAGTCAGGCGTGATCTGTCTGTCGCGGCCAACAGGTTTTTGCACCCTGGCACGCTAGCTTCCAGATGCGGAAATCAGTTCCTTGGCCAGCGGCAAGGATGAGTAACCCAGCCGGGACGGCGTCAATCCCAATCGCACAATCACCATATCATGAGAGGGGAAAATACCGATGGACTGACCATCATGCCCCTGCAACCAGACGGCATCTTCAAAAGGTGGCAAATCTCCGGGTGCTTCCAGCCAAAGGTGGCCCTTGGCGTATTTGCCATCCGAAGCATCAACCGGCTCGAACATCCAGTTCACATAACCTTCTGGTAATATCCGAGAGCCCTTCCAAACCCCTTTTTGCAGCAAAAGCTGCCCGTACCGGGCCCAGTCACGCGCCGTCGCATACATATAACTGGACCCGATGAAGGTATCGCTGACATCCGTCTCGATAACCGCCGATGTCATGCCAATCGGCGCAAATAGCGCGTTGTGCGGATAGCTCAGCCCACCGTCGCCCAACTTGTCCTGCCAAACCCGAGACAGCATCGTGGACGTGCCCGAGGAATAGTTGAAGTCCGTTCCAATACTGGATTCAGCAACGCGCCCGGCAGCAAATTCGGCCATACCGTCACGAAGATACAGCATGCGTGTTACGTCTGAAACGTCGCCGTATTCTTCATCCCATTGCAGCCCGCTTGTCATCGCCAGCATATCAGCCACGGTAATGTTGCGCCTTGCGTCGTCGGCCCAATCGGGAAAGCTGTCGACAAACGTATCTGACAATCTCATTTGACCCGCTTCAATCAAGGTGCCGATCAATCCGGCCGTAACTGTCTTGGTCATGGACCAGCCCAGTAACGGGGTATCCGCATCAAACCCAGCTGCGTACCGTTCAGCAATGATGCGCCCGTTTCGAACCACCACAACTGCGCGAAATCCTTCGCCCACCAAACTGTCATTCGACAGTACAATCTGAAGCTTCGGGTCTTGGGACAAGGCAACGTCATTCCCGTTTGGCCATAGTCCTGCTGGCAGCGGATCAGGCGCGGAAAGTGTCTGGTTGCTCAGATCAGCCTCATGAACATTTGTGCAGCCAAGCCCCTGACGAAACTGCGATCTCGCGGGTGCAAAAAACCGGAAGATCCGCGCTTTCACAGTCTGCGCTTCCCGATCCACCTCTATTGAGATTTGCCCCAGCAGAGGGTGGCCGGGTGCTTGCACGTCCACAGCCAGAACTTCGTCAGGATCCCGTCCAGCAATGAAAACGTTCGAACAGACAATCTTGGCAGAGTAGTTGGTTCCCACCTTCAAAAGATCCGGGGGTGCGAACCAAAGGTAGCCAATCAAAGCTACCCCGCCCAGAACCACCGCACTGCCGGTCATTTTTAGTACTTTGCTGAACATCCGCCGCAACCATTCCTGCCGCTACCTCGCCCGGCAAAGGTTAGAAGCAACCGAGCAGGCTTTACCACAGTTTCGTTACGTCGACTGATAGGTCAGAGCCCGCACGCTGAAGCATGGCCAGTGCCATCCAAGATGCACATCGCTCGATCAGCAATTGCACAGATCGACTTCAGCCCCAAACAGGTAGCACGTTGGTCTTTACACCGTCAGAAATCCAGATTCTCGACGCTCAAAGCGTTTTTCTGGATAAATTCCCGACGAGGTTCGACAACATCACCCATTAGCTTGGTGAACAGATCGTCGGCTTCCACCATATCGTCTACGCGCACCTGAAGCAGCGTGCGTGCATCCGGGTCCAAAGTTGTTTCCCAAAGCTGGTCGGGGTTCATCTCTCCCAGACCTTTGTAGCGCTGCAGGGACAGGCCCTTTTCCCCTTCTTCCAGAATGGCGCGCAACAGGTCCAGCGGACCGTGGATCAATTGGCTACGATCACGGCGGATCAACGTGGCCGATGTGTTGTAGACCTCTTGCAGGCTTTGCGTGAAGCTGCCTGTTTTGCGGGCCTCCCCCGACCGCAGCATCGGGCCGTCCAAGGTGCGAACCTCTTCGACACCACGCAGAATGCGGGCCAGGCGAATTCCGTGATCCTGCGTGATCCGGCCCTGCCAGCCACGCTCATACTCCAACGCGATCAGATCAAGACGGGCGGCAACCTTGTCAGCCACCCCTTGCAGGTCGGCGTCCACCGCACCCGGCACAAAGGCACCGGCAACGGCTGCCTGTTCCAGAATGTGGCGCGGGTAGTGCGTCGGGAAGGCGTCCAGAACGCGTTTCAACTGGCGCGCTTCGTCCACCACTCGGGCCAGGTCCTGCCCGGTGATCTCTTCACCCGAACCCAGTTTCAGCACGGCGCCCTCGATCCCCTGATTGACGAGATAATCGTCCAGTGCCGCCTGATCTTTCAGATAAACCTCTGATTTACCGCGCGAAACCTTATAAAGCGGCGGTTGCGCAATATAGAGATACCCACCTTCGATCAGTTCAGGCATTTGCCGGTAGAAGAACGTCAGCAACAGGGTCCGGATGTGCGCACCGTCCACATCCGCGTCAGTCATGATGACAATCTTGTGGTAACGCAGCTTTTCGATGTTGAACTCATCGCGGCCAATACCCGTGCCCAGCGCCATGACAAGATTGCCAATCTCTTGCGAGGACAACATCCGGTCAAACCGCGCGCGTTCCACGTTCAGAATCTTACCGCGCAGCGGCAGAACCGCCTGAGTCAGCCGGTCACGGCCCGTTTGCGCCGACCCTCCGGCTGAATCCCCCTCAACAAGGAAGACTTCGGTTTTGGAGGGGTCTTTTTCGGAACAATCCTTCAGCTTGCCCGCCAGATAGTTCACATCCATCGCCGTTTTGCGGCGGGTCAGTTCACGCGCCTTTCGCGCGGCCTCGCGTGCCAGCGCGGCCTCGATGATCTTGCCGACGATCGCCTTGGCCTCGGTCGGGTTTTCTTCAAACCACTCGGCAAGTTTTTCGTTCATCAGACCTTCGACCGCCGGACGAACCTCGGAACTGACCAGCTTGTCTTTCGTCTGTGACGAGAATTTCGGATCAGGCACTTTGACTGACAGCACACAGGTCAGACCTTCGCGCGCGTCATCACCGGTAAAGCTGACCTTTTCCTTTTTCGCGATCCCGCTGGACTGCGCGTAGTTGTTGATCGTCCGGGTCAGGGCACCTCGGAAACCCGCCACATGGGTACCGCCATCGCGCTGAGGTATATTGTTGGTAAAGGGCAGGACAGATTCGTGATAGCTGTCATTCCACCACATTGCGATTTCCACGCCGATATCGTCGCGCTCGCCCTTGATATAGATCGGCTCGGACATGGCGGGGGTTTTGGACCGGTCGAGGTACTTGACGAATTCCTTGACCCCACCTTCATAGAACAACTCGGTTTCCAGCCGCTCCGCCGGACGCTCGTCAATCAGGATGATCCGCACGCCCGAATTCAGGAAAGCCAGTTCGCGCAGGCGTTTTTCCAATGTCTCGAATGAGTATTCGAGGTTCGAGAATGTATCGGTCGAAGCCAGAAACCGCACTTCTGTTCCTGTCCGGTCTCCGCATTCACCGACAACCTTCAGGTGCTCAGCGGTTTCGCCACCTTCAAACCGCGCGACATGCTCTTTGCCATTGCGCCAGACACGCAGTTCCAACCAATCCGAAAGCGCGTTCACCACGGAAACACCCACACCGTGCAGGCCGCCTGACACCTTGTACGAGTTGCTGTCGAATTTTCCGCCGGCATGCAGTTGGGTCATGATGACCTCGGCCGCCGACACGCCTTCTTCCGGGTGGATGTCCACCGGAATACCACGCCCATTGTCGCTGACCGAAACACTGGAATCGGCGTGAATTTTCACCGTCACATGGTCAGCATGACCCGCCAGAGCCTCGTCAATCCCGTTGTCGACAACCTCATACACCATATGGTGCAGACCCGAGCCATCATCCGTGTCCCCGATATACATGCCGGGGCGTTTGCGAACTGCCTCCAAGCCTTTGAGAACCTTGATAGAATCTGCGCCGTATTCTTGAGGGGCCTGTGCGTCTTCGGACATTCAGTCAGTACCTATATTATTTTGGTAACTTATACGTTTTCTGGTAGGGATTGTCACGCCATCCCCCAATATTTTGTGGTTTTCCGGATCGTTTTTTGCCGCCCCGAGAGGGGCTCACAAACGATCGATATCAGACGCGATATCCGCTGCAATTTGCGCCGCATCAACGTCTGTGCGTTCAGCGGACAAGCGCAGCCCCAGAATGTCTGACTGATACCTGGCCGCCAAACGATCCGGATCATGTCCCGCCCCGATTTCACCGGCATCCTGAGCCCTGCGAAACAGATCAGCGAAACAGCCTTTCATTTCCGCCATGTGATGCGCCGCCTGATCCGCAAGGTCATGATCCTTCGCCTTCAACTCGGCATATGTCTTTGCCAACATGCAGGCCTTTGCCGGGGTCTCGACCGCTTCGATCACCAATCGGGGCTGCGCTTTCAGCGCCTCCTTCGGACCCAGTCTCTCTGCCAGGGCCTTTAAGCGCGCCACACCTTCTTGCGTATAACTCTCCAGCGTCAGCGCATAGAGCGCATTTTTCGACCCGAACGCCGCATAAAAACTGCCAGGCTTCAGCTTCAGTTCCCGCTCCAGATCCTTCAGCGATGTACCAGCCCAGCCCTGACGCCAGAAGATATCCTTCGCCTTCGCGATCAACACGTCACGATCGTATGCGGGTTTGCGGGGCATCAGCATCACCAATTTTTGAACGTTCACTCAAGTATATACTTGAGCGTTCACTCAAGAAACCCTAAATACGACCCATCGCGCCAGAAACAGGAGTTCCGACATGGCCAATTTCCCGTCTCACGACCTCGAAACCGCGCCTGAAGCGTCCAAACCGCTGCTGCAAAAGTCTCAGGCCGCTTTTGGTCGCTTGCCCGGCCTGCATAAGGTCATGGCCGAAAGCCCTCAGCATCTGGAAGGCTATCAGGTTCTGCACGGCCTGTTCCTGCAAACTGATTTCGACAATGATGAGAAAACCGTCGTCTGGCAGACCATCAATGTGGAAAACGAATGCCACTACTGCGTGCCCGCCCACACCGGGATCGCCAAGATGATGAAGATCTCGGACGAGATATCGGACGCCCTGCGTAACGAAACTCCGTTGCCTTCAGCCAAACTCGAAGCACTGCGCACCTTCACCCTGCAAGTGATGGAAACCCGCGGCAACCCGACCGAAGACCAGCTTCAGGCGTTCTTTGACGCGGGCTATTCACACCGCGCGGTTCTGGATGTCGTGCTGGGTCTGGCCCAGAAAACCATGTCGAACTACGTCAACCACATGGCCAAAACCCCGGTGGACGAGGTTATGCGCGGCTTTCTGTGGGAACGCTAAGTCAGCGAACCGGCCTAAGCGGTCACGACCGAGCCCTGATCGCTGTCGGTAACGATCAGCGTCTGGGCCCGGTCGCCCATTTCCGCAAACAGCTCAGGCCCGGTACCCGTCATCCAGGCCTGAGCGCCCAGCGCGCAAATCTCGTCATAAAGCGCTGCACGCCGCCCAGCATCCAGATGCGCGGCCACCTCATCCAGCAGAACGATCGGAGGTGCGCCCAGCATCGCCGCCAGCGCCCGCGCATTGGACAGGATCAGCGACACCAAGAGCGCTTTCTGCTCACCAGTGGAACACTCCCGTGCCGGCACGCCCTTGGCCGCGAACACACCGTACAGGTCGGACCGATGCGGCCCCACCAGGGTTCGGCCCGCTGCCAGATCCCTGAACCGGCTCTCGCTCAACGCGTCTCGCAAATCTTCCGCTGTCTCGGGCATTGCGCCTTCGGTTTGCACCAACTCCAGTTCGGCCGAAGGAAAGACCGTTTCCGCCCGGTCCTGCGCCGCCCGTAGAAGATCCAGCGACCTCAACCGCGCGGTATGGATGCGGTGCCCCGTCTCGGCCAACTGCCCTTCAAGCGCGGCGTACCAATGCGCGTCCCTGATCTGCTCTTTCAGCAGACGGTTACGTTCGCGCATCGCTTTTTCATAAATCAGCGATGTTTCGGCGTGGGCCGGGTCAAAACTCAGCGCGATACGGTCCAGAAACCGACGGCGTCCCTCAGCCCCTTCAATCCACAGACGGTCCATGGACGGGGTCAGCCAGACTACCCGTGCAAGTTTCCCCAGATTGATCTGGGTCGCCGACTTGCCATCAATTCGCACCTGTCGCGCTGCGCTGCCCTCGGACCAGGTTTCGATTTCAAACCGCTGCCCCTGAGCGTCCAGCAACCCGGACAGTTTCCAACCCAACGCCTCGGGCCGACGGGTCATCTCGGCCGCGCTCGCCCGCCGCATCCCGCGACCGGGCGAAAACAACGACACCGCTTCAAGAATATTGGTCTTCCCGGCCCCGTTCGGCCCGTGAATGGCAACCGGTCGGCCGTCCAGAGACAACCGCGCCAGCTTATGAGATCGAAAATGCGAGACCGTTAGCTCGGTCAGGGCCAATCCCATGACCCCTCCCTTCATCTTTTCAAAAATACTCCCGCCGGAGGCATCGCATCCGCGCGATCAGACGCGCATCGGCATGACGACGTATACAGCGCTCAGATCGTTGCCTTCACGCATCAATGTCGGGTCACCAGCCGAGTTGAACAGGAAAACTGCATTCTCACGATCCACCTGAGACGCAATCTCCAACAGATATTTGGCGTTGAACCCGATCTCCAACCGCTCATCCCCGTAAGCGACAGCCAATTCCTCCTCGGCGGCGCCGCTGTCAGGAGCATTCACCGACAAGATCAGCTTGTCGCCTTCCAATTGCAACTTCACTGCCCGCGACCGTTCCGACGAAACAGTCGCCACGCGATCTACGGCCTGCGCGAATTCAGCAGCATCCACTTCAAGCTTGCGGGTATTTCCTTGTGGGATAACACGTGTGTAGTCGGGGAAGGTGCCGTCAATAACCTTCGACGTCAGCGTGATATCCGGCGTGGCAAAGCGTACCTTGGTTTCACTGACCGAAACGGCGATATCCATCTCGTCGTCATCCAACAGCTTGCGCAACTCGCCCACTGTTTTGCGAGGCACGATCACGCCGGGCATATCCGCCGCGCCAGCTGGCAAATCTGCGTCAATTCTCGCAAGCCGGTGGCCATCGGTGGCCACACAACGCAACACTTTTCCACCCTCGGACCCATCTGCCACATGCATGTACACACCGTTCAGATAGTACCGGGTCTCTTCGGTCGAGATGGCGAATTTTGACTTGTCGAACAACCGGCGCAGCAATGCTGCCGACGCGCTGAAATTCGATTGATATTCCGAGGACGCCATCACCGGAAAATCTTCTTTTGGCAGTGTCGCCAGCGAAAAATTCGACCGACCCGCTTCAACTGTCAGCCGTCCTGCGGCGCTGTCAGCAGTCAATGTCACCAGCGCACCGTCCGGCAGTTTGCGCACAATCTCATGCAGGGTTGTTGCCGCGACGGTCGTCGCGCCCGCCTTTTCGACCTGTGCGGGTGCCTTATCGACCACTTCGATATCCAGATCGGTGGCACGGAACTGGACCTGATCGCCTTCGGCCTCGATCAGGACATTGGCAAGTATAGGAATTGTATTGCGACGTTCTACAACGGACTGAGCCTGCGAAACGGCTTTAAGAAGGGTGCCGCGTTCAATGCTGATCTTCATACCCTCAATTCCTCTGACTTGCGTACCGACATGGGCGGGACTGGCACGTTAGCGGTTCCACCCCGAGGCACAAGGATTTTTTACGGATTTCTGGGTTGGAATGCACCAACCGTCAAGTGCGGCGTGCCCCACACGCCTCAGTTCTGGTGCAACCGTGGATTCTTACGCACAAAAAACACTCCGGCACAGAAGTCCGGAGCGTTTCTTAGCACTACTGGCCCGGTTCAGGCTTCGAGAGAACGGCGCAGCATTTCCACGTCTTCAGCGATCTGACCATCAGTCAGTTTCAGCTCTTCAATGCGCTTGACGCCATGCATGACTGTGGTGTGGTCGCGCCCGCCGAACCGGCGGCCGATCTCTGGCAGCGACCGGCTGGTCAGCTGCTTGCACAGATACATCGCCACCTGACGGGGGCGCGCGTAGGATCGCAGGCGCTTGGGACCGATGATATCGGACATGCGGATGTTGTAGTATTCGGATACTTTCCGCTGAATCTCTTCAACCGTGATCTTACGCTCGGATGCGCGCAGGACATCTGCCAGACAATCCTGCGTCAGCTCCATGTCGATCTCGCGTCCAACCAACGAGGCAAAGGCAAACAGACGTGTCAGAGCACCTTCCAGCACGCGGACATTGGTCGAGATACGATGAGCCAAAAATTCAAGGACGCCATCTGCAATCGTCAGGTCGGGATAGGAACTGCTATATTGCTGGACCTTGTTCTGAAGAATGCCCAGACGCAATTCATAGTCGGTCGGATGCAGGTCAACGACCAAACCACATTGAAGGCGGGACTTTACACGATCTTCCAGATCCTTGATTTCGCCCGGGGCGCGGTCGGCCGAGATGATGATCTGCTTGTTCTGATCCACCAGCGCATTGAACGTATGGAAAAACTCTTCCTGAGTAGAATCCTTTCCGGCAATGAACTGCACGTCATCGACCATCAACACATCGACCGAACGGAACAAATGTTTGAAATCCATCATCCGGCGTTCCCGCAGGGCCTGCACGAAGCGATACATGAACTGTTCGGCTGACAGGTACAGGACATTCAGTTCCGGATGCTTGGTTTTCAGCTCCCAGGCAATTGCGTGCATCAGGTGGGTCTTACCCAGACCCACTCCACCATACAGAACAAGCGGGTTGAATGTTACCGGGCCGCCTTCGGACACACGGCGCGCGGCAGCATGGGCCAGCTCGTTGGGTTTACCCACCACAAAACTGTCAAAGGTGAAACGTGAATCGAGCGGCGCGGCCTGCAACGACTCCAAAGCGTTCTGCGCACTATCCGTCGCCGCTAAGGGTACCGGCTCTGGCTGAGTTTCGGTGACCACCTTGGCTGCGGGCTTGGGACGCGCGGGCGAGTTGGCAGCAACACGGAAGTCCAGACGCTGAACGGTTTCCCCAGCCGTATTCAGCTCGTACAAGATGAGGTCCGCAAAATTCTGGCTAACGTAGTTCCCCATAAAGTTCGTTGGCACGGAAAAAACCGCCACACCATCCTGCAGCTCTTTAAATTCCAGAGGCTCGATCCATGTGGTGTAATTATTCCGACCGACAGCCTTCAGCAATTTGTTACGCAGTAGTCCCCATTTCTCTTGTGTCATTCAGCGCCTCACGCATCCCATTCTTATTGGCCTGTCGGCCTTATCATACGAAGCCGGTTGCCCGGTCTTGCATTCACACACCCAAAGGGAACCTGTCGCCAAACCTAACGGTTTGGCGGGGATTGCCCCTGAAAGTTCGGTGCACCCGGATTTTCGACGCTCAAAAATAGATGAGCGTCCCGAAACTCGGGCTGCACGTCACAATCTCAATTTTCAGACAGGGCCGAGAATCCCGGATAACCCGGACTTCGCGGCAGATCGGCAGCCCAGCTTGCGCCAGTCGTCGACGAATGTTTCCAGATCGATCTGATGCCCGTCAGTCCGATCGAGTAAACAGCCTGTCCCCCCAAGCGAGTGAATCGCTGACATCAGTGGTAGCAACTTGAAATGGGGCGCGGCAACGAAACTCTGATATTGACTCGGGTCTTTGGTCGAAAGAATCTCTCGGTTTCGTGAAGGCGCGGTATTCCGGCAACACGAAAAAAGCGCCGCAATGCGCAGCGCCTTTGACATTAGTTCAGCCTTGCTGACTTGACCTAAGGTAACCCTCAGGCTTTAGCCCAGAGCTTTGACCCGGGCCGACAGGCGCGACATTTTACGCGCGGCAGTGTTCTTGTGGAACACGCCTTTGGTGACGCCGCGCATCAGCTCAGGCTGGGCGGCGCGCAGTGCTGCGGTTGCCGCATCTTTGTCACCGGATGCAATCGCTTCTTCGACTTTACGCAGATAGGTGCGGATGCGCGAACGACGCGCTTTGTTAACAGCGAAACGCTTTTCGTTCTGACGGGCGCGTTTCTTTGCCTGGGGCGAATTTGCCATGTGTCTCTGACCTTCGTTCGGTACGGTTATCAAGGGTTGCGCGCCACGGATATATCCGCACCGGATCAGAAATCACGAGTGTGAGTCGGGCCAAGCGGGCCGCACGCGCATGTATTGCGGCGCTCAATACCGAACATTTCAAGGATTGCCAAGCCGATTCTTGGGGCTCACAAATCGGGTAAAGAAAAGGCGGGCATAGCCCGCCTTTCATTAGTCTCTTGCGTTTTACTTGTCGCGAAACTGCGCAGCCCGCTTTTCAAGAAACGCCGCCATGCCCTCTTTCTGGTCCTCGGTGGCAAACATGGAATGGAAGACGCGACGCTCAAACAGCATTCCTTCACTCAGCGGAAGCTCGTAACTGCGATTGACCGCTTCTTTTGCCGCCGCTGCCGTCAGTGCCGATTTCTCGGCTATTTTTTGCGCCGCACCGACGGCTTCCTCGATCAGCTTCTTGGCCGGTACGACCCGGCTGACCAAACCAGCGCGCTCGGCTTCGTCCGCGTCCATAAACCGACCAGTCAGGTTCATGTCCATCGCCTTGGACTTGCCGACAAAGCGCGTCAAACGCTGGGTGCCGCCCAACCCGGCTATGACGCCAAGGTTGATTTCAGGCTGGCCGAATTTTGCAGTGTCCGCCGCAATGATGAAATCGCAAAGCATTGCCAACTCGCATCCCCCACCCAGAGCATAGCCCGCAACCGCGGCGATGATCGGTTTGCGAATCGCCAAAACCCGGTTGTTTGCATCAGCAAAAAGGTTGGTGGTGTAGACATCGACAAAGCTCATCTCGGACATTTCCCTGATGTCCGCGCCTGCGGCAAAGGCCTTGTCCGATCCGGTGATGACGATGCAACGCACCTTGTCGTTGCTGTCCGCCTCTTCCAGCGCGGTACACAACTCACCCAGCAACTGGGAGTTCAGCGCATTCAACGCATCCGGTCTGTCGAGTTTGATTAAGGCGACGTGGTCTTCGATTTCGACGATGATCGTCTCAAAAGCCATGAGAAAAAAGCTTCCGGTTGTTCCGTTCAGTTACGAGTCCTTACCACGCGAATTCTCTGGATCAAGCTATCTTTGGCATTGCGCACAGTAGAAGGATGAGCGACCGGACTGGGTGATTCTCTGGATCAGACCAGTGCAACCTTCGGTGCGGCAGGGCTTTCCTTCGCGACCGTAGACATCAAAGCTGTGCTGAAAATATCCAAGTTCTCCATCAGCTTGGCGGAAATCCCGCAGGGATGATCCGCCTGCTTCGATCGCGTCCTGCAACACCCTCCGAATGATGGGAACCAGCGATGCGACACGTGCCGCAGATATTTGCCCTGCTTTGCGACGTGGCGACACCTTGCCGCGATAAAGTGCCTCGCAAACATAGATATTCCCCAATCCGGCAACGATTCCCTGATCCAGCAGAGCTGATTTGACAGGGGTATTCCTGCCTTTGAATGCTTCAATCAGGTGTTGCTCATGGAAATCATTACCCAAGGGCTCTGGTCCCAGAACCGCCAGAAGCTTGTGATCTTCGGCCGTGGCTGTGGGCAGTAGGTCCATCGCCCCGAACCGGCGTGGGTCGTTAAAGGTGATACGCGTCCCGTTGGCCATGTGAAAAACAACATGGTCATGTTTATCAGCGGCAGGATGTTCGCGCAGGAAATGACCTAGTGGATCCCCTGACACCGTCATTCGCCCGGACATCCCCAGATGGATCAACAATGTCTCGCCGCTGCTGAGATCGGCCAGGATATATTTTGATCGCCGCCGTAACCGATCCACGCGCTGCCCGGTCAGCCGTTCTGCCATGCGTTCGGGAAATGGCCAGCGCAGATCCGGGCGATTCACATCGGCGCGTTCGATCTCGACCCCCTCCATCGCAAGGCTCAGGCCGCGTCTTACGGTCTCGACCTCGGGCAATTCTGGCATTACAGGGCTCCTATTCCAAAGGGCCGCATTGTGCCCCGCTTCCAGAGCCCTATAACAGAAGCGAAATTCGACAAACGGCAAGGCTTATGTCCGACAACAGCGACAACACCACTCATTTCGGGTTCGAAACCGTACGCGAGGCTGACAAGGCCGGGCGCGTGCAGGGCGTGTTCAACTCGGTCGCCTCGAAATATGACGTGATGAACGATGTCATGTCGATGGGTATCCACCGGGTCTGGAAAGACGCGATGATGGACTGGCTAGCTCCGCGTCCCGGTCAGCGTTTGCTGGATGTTGCGGGCGGAACCGGTGACATTTCCTTTCGCTTTCTGAAACGTGCAGGCTATGGCCATGCCACGGTTCTTGATCTGACAGAACCCATGCTGGTCGAAGGCCGGCAACGCGCCGAAGCCGACCAGATGGCCGACAGCCTGAACTGGGTGGTGGGCGATGCCATGGCCCTGCCGTTCGAGGACAACACCTTTGACGTCTACACGATCTCGTTCGGCATCCGGAACGTGACCCGCCCGCAAGAGGCCCTGAACGAAGCCTTTCGCGTGCTGAAACCCGGTGGCCGCCTGATGGTGCTGGAGTTCAGTCAGCTTCCCAATGACGGGCTGCAGAAGCTCTATGACCTCTACAGCTTCAATGTCATTCCACGCATGGGAAAGCTGATCGCGAATGATTACGACAGCTATCAGTATCTGGTGGAGTCGATCCGCAAGTTCCCCGATCAGGAAACCTTCCTGAACATGGTCCGAACTGCTGGCTTCGAAAACGCCAAATACCGCAATCTCAGCATGGGTATCGCCGCGCTGCATTCCGGCTGGAAGATCTGACGCATGCGTGGTCCCCACAACATCATCCGCCTGATCCGAACGGGCGCCACGCTTGAGCGCACCGGTGCCATGAATGTGGTCCTCGACGCGTTCGAGGCGCCACGGGCTATTCGATTTCTTGCCCACGCTCTAGGCAAACCGTTTTGGTGGCTGGGTTACAAGGGCGACCCAAAGATGCCGCCTGCAACACGTGCGCTCACCGCCCTGGGCCCGGCCTACATCAAATTTGGTCAGGTGCTTTCGACACGCCCAGATGTTGTAGGCGATGAACTGGCTGTGCAGCTTCGTGTTTTGCAAGACAAACTGCCGCCGTTCTCAAAAGCCGAGGCTTTGGCCGAAGTAGAAAGGGAACTGGGGCAACCTGTTGCCGAGATATTCAGCGAATTCAGTGAACCCATAGCTGCCGCCTCGATCGCACAGGTCCACAAGGCCAAGCTTGCGAGCACCGGAGAAAACGTGGCCGTCAAAGTCCTGCGTCCCAATATCGAACGCGCCTTTCGCAAGGATGTAGATGCGTTCTACTTCGCCGCCCGCATCGTCGATTTGTTTGCGCCCGGAGCCCGCCGATTGCGCCCGATGGAGGTCATTGAACATTTCGATGGCGTTGTACGGGGTGAACTGGACCTGCGTCTGGAAAGCGCTGCTGCCTCGGAATACGCGGCCAACACAAAAGACGACACAGGGTTCTGGCTGCCGCCCGTATTGTGGTCACTGTCGGCACGACGCGTGATGACACTCAGCTGGGCCGACGGTATTCCATTGGGAGAAAACGACGCGCTCGATGCCGCCGGCCACAACCGCCGTGATCTGGCGGAACGTGTGCTGCGCCTGTTCCTTCTTCACGCCCTGCGCGACGGCTATTTCCACGCCGATATGCATCAGGGCAACCTCAAGGTCGCCGCCAACGGTGATATCATCGCTTATGATTACGGTATCATGGGCCATATCGACGAATACACGCGCCGTGTCTATGCCGAGATACTGTTCGGTTTCATCCGCCGCGACTATAAGCGCGTGGCCGAAGTGCATTTCGAAGCCGGTTACGTTCCTGCACATCAGGACGTCGACGAATTCGCCCGCGCCCTGCGGGCGGTTGGCGAACCCATCTTCGGTATGGATGCCTCGCATATTTCGATGGGCCGTTTGCTAAGCTATCTGTTCGAAGTGACAGAGCGTTTTGGCATGGAAACCCGAACCGAGCTGATCCTTCTACAGCGCACGATGGTCGTGGTTGAAGGCGTAGCCCGGTCTCTGGATGACCACATCAATATCTGGGAAGTTGCCCGCCCCGTGGTCGAAGATTACATCAAACAATCCATCGGCCCGCGCGCCGCGCTTCGTGACTTTGCCAAAACAGCTTTGGTTCTGGCGCGCTTTGGCCCACGACTGCCGACACTGGTCGAAGATGCATTGATTGCGCAAACACACAAAGATGAGCCGGATAATCCCGGACTGATGCAAAAAGTATTGCCCGCCGCTATCGGCGCTTTTGTCGGGGCAGCTGCTGTTTTGTTGATCGCCACACTCGGTTGATTGTGATCCGCAGCTTCATCTGGCTGAAAATAACCTCGGGGGGAATCGCGCCTTGCGCGATGGGGGGCAGACAGCCCCCCTTTGCCCAGACCCGGATCAGAGCCGCTCGATGGCAATGGCAATCCCCTGACCGCCACCAATACACATGGTGATCAACCCTTTTGATCCGCCTGTGCGCTCCAACTCATAAAGCGTCTTCATGGTAATGATGGCGCCCGTCGCACCGACAGGATGCCCCAGCGCAATCGCACCTCCATTCGGGTTCACCTTCGCTGCATTCAACCCAAGCTCCTGGTTGACTGCCAGCGCCTGCGCGGCAAATGCTTCGTTGCTTTCGATCACATCAAAGTCTTCCGCCGACAAACCCGTCTTCCTGAGCAGGTTTTGCACGGCCGGTACCGGGCCAATACCCATGACTTCGGGGCGCACGCCAGCATGTGCATATCCGATCACGCGCGCTTTTGGCTTCAACCCGGCCTTTTCCGCCGCTTCCGCCGTTGCCAGCACCATCGCCGCCGCGCCATCGTTGATGCCCGAGGCATTGCCCGCCGTCACACGCCCATCTTTCTTGAACACTGGTCGCAACCCGGCCAGCGCATCTGCGGTTGTCGCTTTGGGATGCTCATCAACTTTGAAATCCACCATGTCGCGCTTAACCTTCACCTGAACGGGCACGATCTGGCTTTCGAAATATCCGGCTTCAATTGCGGCTGCCGCGCGGGTCTGGCTGGTCAGGGCGAAGTCATCCATCTGTTCACGGCTGATCTGGTGTTCATCGGCAACGTTCTCGGCCGTCACACCCATGTGCCCTGTGCCAAAGGGGCAGTTCAACGCACCCAGCATCATGTCCAGCGAAGTGACATCACCCATTTTCGCGCCCCAGCGCGCCTGTGGAACAATGTAAGGGCTGCGCGACATGCTTTCTGCGCCACCTGCCACAGCGAAATCGGCATCGCCAAGCATCAAGGACTGCATCGCCGACACGATCGCCTGTGCGCCCGAGCCACACAGACGGTTTACATTCATCGCAGGGGTGCTGTTCGGAATCCCGGCCTGCATCGCGGCAACACGCGACAGGTACATGTCCCGAGGCTCGGTATTGATGACGTGGCCAAACACAACATGCCCGATTTGCGCACCTTCTACCCCTGACCGTTCCAAGGCCGCTTCGGTGACCACCGTCGCCAGATCAATGGGGGCGGTTGACGCAAGCGCGCCACCGAAAGTTCCAATCGCGGTGCGCGCACCATCCAGCAATACGATGTCTGTCATGTCTTTCTCCTCTTGGAATCGTCGTCAGTATGCACATGCAGCATGATCCTGTCCTATAGGACGTGCCGTCACGGATGGAATTGACAAGCCGGGTCCCAACACGCATGGATTCCGTCATGACGGAGAACACAGACGATATCCTGAACCTTTTGCCTGCTCGCCTGAAAGAAGCACGCCGGGCCAAAGGACTGTCGCTGGAAGCAGTCGCAAACCTGAGCGGCGTATCCAGGTCCATGGTAAGCCAGATCGAACGCGGTGAAAGCAGCCCGACGATCTCGACCCTCTGGAACCTGACCCGTGCATTACAGGTGGATTTTGCCGGTCTTCTGGAAGGATCAAAAGCCAGTGATCAGATCGAGGTGCTGCGCGCGTCCGAAGTGCCCAGCATCGACAATATGGGGCAGAACTGCCGCATTCGCATCCTGTCCCCACCGGAAGAGGCCGGTGGTCATGAGGTTTATGATATCGAGTTCGACAAAGGCGGGGCCTTGAACAGCCAGCCGCATGCGCGCGGCGCGCGTGAGCAGCTGACCGTGCTGGAAGGAGCCGTCAAAGTTAAATCGGGCAGTGCCGCGTCGGATCTGAGCCAAGGGGACACCGCCCGCTATGCCGCGGATATCGTGCATTCCATCTCAGCCAAAGAACCAGCGCGGGTGTTTTTGATCGTAAAGAACGCCTGACGTCAGCAAATTTCCGCCTTCACGGAAAATTTTCCTGTATATTGAAATTCCCCTATTTGGGAAATTCATCCGCTATGTTAGATGTGCGACTCAGTTGAACGGAGGTCGCCATGGCAGATGCATTCCTGTCCCACATCACGGACACACTCGCACAGATCGAATCCGAGGGGCTGTATAAACGCGAACGAATGATCACCTCGCCTCAGGGCGGTGAGATTACGGTGGGCGGAAAACGGGTGATCAACCTGTGCGCCAACAACTATCTGGGTCTTGCGGATCACCCCGCGCTGATCGAGGCCGCAACCAATGCGATGGGTCCGAAGGGTTTCGGCATGGCCTCGGTCCGGTTCATTTGCGGGACGCAGGATATTCACCGTGAACTGGAACAGCGGTTGGCCAAGTTCCTGAACAAGGACGATGCGATCCTGTTCGCGGCCTGTTTTGATGCCAATGGCGGGCTGTTCGAACCGTTGCTGGGGCCTGAAGATGCCATCATTTCGGACAGTCTGAACCACGCCTCTATCATTGACGGGGTGCGGCTGTGCAAGGCCAAGCGCTATCGCTATCTGAACAATGACATGAATGACCTTGAAGCGTGGCTGAAGCAGGCGCGCGAGGATGGCGCGCGTCATATCATGATCGCAACCGATGGCGTGTTCTCGATGGATGGCTATTTGGCCAACTTGCCGAAAATTCGCGAACTGGCTGATAAATACGATGCCATCGTCATGGTCGATGATTGCCATGCAACAGGCTTCATGGGGCCGCGCGGCGCCGGAACACCGGATCACTTTGGTGTTGATGTCGACATTCTGACAGGAACTTTGGGCAAGGCACTTGGGGGGGCAATCGGCGGCTACATCGCCGGGCCGCAGCCAGTGATCGACCTGCTGCGGCAGCGGGCGCGGCCCTATCTGTTCTCGAATTCGCTGCCGCCATCCATCGTCGCCGCAGGGCTTGAGGCAATCCGCCTGGTCGAAGAGGGCGACATTCTACGCGCGCAGTTGTTCGGAAACGCAAAGTACTGGCGTGCCGGTCTGGAAAAGCTTGGTTTTGATCTGTTGCCCGGTGAACATCCGATTATCCCTGTCATGCTGGGCGATGCAACGCTGGCGCAAGAGATGGCTGCCAAGCTGTTTGATGAGGGCGTGTATGTCTCGGGCTTCTTCTTTCCTGTTGTTCCCCGCGGACAGGCGCGGATCAGAACGCAGATGAACGCCGCCCTGACACGGGACGAACTGGACCGCGCGCTGGCGGCCTTTGGCAAGGTCGGCAAGGAACTGGGGGTGATCTGATGCGACCCAACACGATGAAAGCGCTGGAAAAGTCGAAACCTGAAGAAGGGTTGTGGATGGTACAGGCCCCGGTCCCTGAAATCGGGCCTGATGAGGTACTGATCAAGATCAACAAGACCGGAATTTGCGGTACCGACATTCACATCTGGAACTGGGATGAGTGGGCCTCTCACACCGTTCCGGTTCCGATGATCACTGGTCATGAGTTCGCCGGGGAAATCGTCGAGATTGGGCGCAACGTCACCGGCCTGGACGTTGGGCAGCGCTGTTCCGGCGAAGGGCATCTGATCGGCACTGAAAGCCGTCAAAGCCGCGCAGGCAAATTTCACCTCGACCCCGGTACGCGCGGGATCGGGGTGAATGAACAGGGCGCGTTTGCGCAATACCTGAAATTGCCTGCCTTCAACGTTGTTCCCCTGCCGGACGATATCCCGGATGAGATCGGGGCAATCCTTGATCCGCTGGGCAATGCTGTACACACCGCGCTCAGCTTTGACCTTCTGGGCGAGGACGTCCTGATCACCGGCGCAGGACCCATCGGCATCATGGCCGCCGCCGTTGCCCGCCATGCAGGTGCCCGCAATGTTGTGATTACAGACATTAACGCCGAACGGTTGAAACTGGCGGAACATGTGGTGCCATCGGTGCGGACCGTTGATGTTTCCAAACAAGATTTGCACGATGTCATCGCACAGCTTGGAATGAAAGAAGGCTTTGATGTGGGGCTTGAAATGTCCGGCTCACAAGCCGCGCTTGACCAGATGGTCGAGGCGCTTGTGATGGGTGGGAAAATCGCCCTGCTGGGGATACCGCCGGGGAAATCTCCGGTCGACTGGTCGCGTATCGTTTTCAAGGCGATCACAATCAAGGGTGTCTATGGTCGCGAGATGTTCGAGACCTGGTACAAGATGATCGCCATGCTGCAAAACGGTTTGGATGTGTCCCGCGTGATCACGCATCGCTTTGAGGTTGATGATTTTGCGGATGGATTTGCCGCGATGAAATCCGGCCTATCTGGCAAGGTTGTCCTTGACTGGACTTAACCCGCTGGAAAGTTACGAACTCAACGCCTAGACAGGTGCAAGGATCGCACAAGGGAGGCATGAGATGGGCGAGAACAAAGACGATCGTCTATTGCAAAGAGGTGTCGAAGACACTCTGGTCACTGATTTCGCCGAGACACATCGCAAAAGCTATGGAGATTTTCTGCAACTCAAAACACTGCTGAATCTGCAAAAAACTTTTCAGGACCCCGCGCAGCCTGACGAGATGCTGTTCATTATCATCCATCAAGTCAGCGAACTGTGGCTGAAACTGATGCACCACCAACTGGTCGAGGTGCGCCGTTTTTTGCAACAGGACGAGTTTGGCCCAGCCATGAAAAACCTCGACCGCATCAAGGCCATTCAACGGCAGTTGATTGCGGCTTGGGAAACCCTGCTGACCATGACACCTGCCGACTATATGACGTTCCGGCAGGCTCTCGGCAACTCGTCAGGGTTTCAGAGCTACGGCTACCGGCAGATTGAGTTCATTCTTGGCAACAAGGATGCCTCAACACTGAAGGTCCATGCGCATGACCCAGAGGTGATGGAGATGCTGAATGCCGCTCTGACCAAACCGTCGCTTTATGACGAAGTGTTGCACATGCTGGCCCGTCAAGGGTTCGACGTGCCCAAGGATCTGATCGAACGCGATTACGCCCAACCCTATTGCGGCGATTCGCGCGTGGTACAAATCTGGGTCGAGGTATTCCGCAACACTGAAAAATACTGGGATCTTTATGCTTTGGCCGAAAAACTGATGGATGTGGAAAGCCTGTTTCAACGCTGGCGCTTTGATCATGCCACCGCAGTTGAGCGCGTGATCGGGATGCAACCCGGCACTGGTGGCTCAAGCGGCGTGGCCTTTTTGCGAAAGGCGCTAGAGCTGCGGTTTTTCCACGACCTTTACGACGTGCGCACCGAATTGATGTACAGCGGGCAGACCTAAGACATGTTGTATCGAGGATTTTCGCAATCCGAGCTGGAGCGGGAGTACTCCCCCAGCACAATGATCGGCGGCGACCTAAGCCCGTATCTTGCCAGCTATAAGGCGCTAAGCGCTCAGGCGCGGGCCGACTATCCGGTACGGGAAAACCTGGCTTATGGTGACAGCCCCGTACAAGTCCTTGATTTCTTTCCCGCTCGCGATGACAAGGCACCCCTGCACGTCTTCATTCACGGCGGGTACTGGCAGGCGCTCAGCCAGAATGAATCGTCTCTGATGGCACCAGGTCTGGTAGAACACGGGCAAGCTTTTGCGACTGTAAACTACACGCTGGCACCCGATGCCCGGGTTGGCGACATGATCGACGAATGCCGTGACGCGTTGTTGTGGCTGGCGGCCAAGGCGGGGGAGTTGGGGTTCGATCCGTCGCGGATCACCCTGTCAGGTCACAGTGCAGGCGCGCATCTGGCGGCGATGGTGATGGCAACCTCATCAGATGCCCTTGCCAAAGCGGGGCTCCGGGTGCGGGATGTGATTCTGATCAGCGGAATATACGACCTGGAACCGATCAGCCTGATGTCGGTGAACGATCCACTGCAATTGACGCCGGTCGAGGTCAACGATCTGTCACCCATCCGCAATCTGCCCCGGCCCGGTCCTCGATATCATGTTTCGGTAGCCGAACGTGATACGGGTGAGTTCATTCGCCAAAGCCGCGACTATGCCGAAAGGCTGCGAAAGGCCGGACACCCGGTTAGTTTTACGCTCGCGCAAGGAATGCATCATTTCGATATAATCATGCATTCAGCTACATTTCTGCGTCGGACAAAATAAGAGCTTCGTCAAAAGAAAACAGCGGCCTGAGGGGGCCGCTGTTTTTCGTTTTCATCTTTTGCCGGGTTAGTCCAGCGTGCGGGTGACTTCTTCGCGCTCGAAGATTTCGATCACGTCGCCTGCGCGAATGTCATCGTAGTTCTCGAATGCCATACCACATTCCTGACCCGACTGAACCTCGGCCACTTCATCCTTGAAACGCTTCAGCGTCTTTAGCGTTCCTTCGTGAATCACCACGTTGTCGCGCAGCAAGCGGACACCGGCGGAACGACGCGCCACGCCTTCGGTGACCAGACAGCCAGCAACCTTGCCAACGCCGGTAACCTTGAAGACTTCGCGAATCTCGGCGTAGCCAATGAACTTCTCGCGAATTTCGGCGCTCAACAGGCCGGATGCGGCTGCTTTCACGTCGTCTACGAGGTCATAGATCACCGAGTAATAGCGAATCTCGACGCCCTTCTGGTTTGCGGTATTCCGCGCTGAGGCATTGGCCCGCACGTTGAAGCCAAAGATTGGAGCGCCCGACGCTTCGGCCAGACCGACATCCGTTTCAGTAATGGCACCAACACCCGAATGCAGAACGCGCACGCGTACTTCTTCGTTGCCGATCTTCTCCATTGCCTGAACGATGGCTTCCGCCGAACCCTGAACGTCTGCTTTCATCAGAATGGGCAACTCGGTGACGTTTTCGTCTTCCTTGGCCTTCTGCATCAACTGTTCAAGGGTCGTTGCGGCACCAGCGGCAGCGCGTTTGTCCTTGGCAGCCTGTTCACGGTAGGCGGCGATTTCACGGGCTTGTGCTTCGGTCTCGGTCACGTTCAGAACATCGCCTGCTTCAGGCGTACCGTTCAGACCAAGAACCTCAACGGGAACCGACGGTCCAGCTTCCTTGACGCGCTCACCCTTGTCGTTGATCAGAGCACGGACCTTACCATACTGCTCACCCACGACAAAGATATCGCCCTGACGCAATGTACCGTTCTGAACCAGAACCGTAGCGACCGGGCCGCGGCCCACGTCCAGCTGTGCCTCGATCACGGCACCTTGGGCAGCGCGATCAGGGTTGGCTTTCAGTTCCAGAATCTCGGCCTGCAATGCGATGGCTTCCAGCAACTCGTCCAGACCTTGACCGGTGATGGCAGACACTTCTACGTCCTGAACCTCACCCGACATTTTCTCGACGATCACTTCGTGTTGCAGCAGATCGGTGCGCACCTTGTCCGGATTTGCATCATGTTTGTCGATCTTGTTGATCGCCACGATCATCGGCACCTTGGCTGCCTTCGCGTGATTGATCGCCTCAATTGTCTGCGGCATGACCGCGTCATCGGCAGCGACGACCAGAACCACGATGTCGGTCACCTGGGCACCACGCGAGCGCATCGAGGTGAAGGCCGCGTGTCCGGGTGTATCCAGGAAGGTCAGCGTCGAGCCGCCATCGGTTTTCACCTGATAGGCGCCGATATGCTGGGTGATGCCACCGGCCTCACCAGCCACAACACGCGCATCGCGGATTGCATCCAGCAGCGATGTTTTCCCGTGGTCGACGTGACCCATGATGGTGATGACGGGCGGACGAGGCTTCAGATCGGCTTCGCTGTCTTCGACCTCTTTGATGACGTCCTCAACATCCGAATCAGAGACGCGGGTGACCTTATGGCCAAACTCTTCGATAATCAGCTCGGCAGTATCAGCGTCGATGGTCTGGTTCTGCGTGACCATCATGCCCATCTGCATAAGTGATTTGACCACGTCAGCCACGCGCTCGGCCATACGGTTGGCCAGTTCCGAGACCATGATCGCCTCAGGCAGTTGTACGTCGCGGATCACCTTTTCCCGCTCGACCGAACCGCCCATGGCTTTCTGACGGGCGCGTTCCTGCTTGCGCTTCATCGCTGCCATCGACCGCTGGCGGCTGCCTTCGTCACCGGTGGCCTGACCCAGTGTCAGTTTGCCCGAACGACGGTTGTCTTCACGACCCTTGCCACGACCGCGCTGTTCGCGTTCGCGATCCTGCTTGCGAGGTGCGGCAACAGGCGCAGGTTTGCTGGCCGGGCTGCGTGCAGCTTTGGCTTCTTCAGGGGCCGGCGAAGCGGCAGCAGCAACAGCGGCACGCTTGGCTTCTTCTTCAGCCTCCACGCGCTTGCGCTCTTCATCTTCGGCTTTCTGACGCGCGCGCTCTTCCGCTTCACGCTGCTCGCGTTCTTTCGCTTCCTGTTCCGCGCGGCGGCGCACGCGCTCTTCTTCGCGTGCCTTTTCAGCGGCTTCGCGTTCAGCGGCCTCTTCGACCTCGCGGGCCTTGGCAGCCTGCAAAGCCTTCATACGGCGCGCCATTTCCGCGTCCGAAATACCTGCGGGACGACGCGACGGATCACCCGAAGGGGCGGCACCGCCACCCGGCTTTGCCGCGCCCGGCTTGGGGACCACCACGCGCTTGCGTTTGGTTTCCACCACGACATTCTTGGTGCGTCCGTGGCTGAAACTCTGTTTCACATTTCCGGGGCGTGCCCCGCCACGAAGACCCAATGTCTTTTTGCCGTCACTATCGCTCATAAAGCTTCTTACCCTTCCGCGCGGCCCTTGCCGCCGTCATCCGTTTCGCGCAAGCCACGCAGGCGCTGCGCTTCCTCTACAACACGTTTGGCGAGTCCGCCAGAGGCCAAGGCCGCATGAATCACCGTTTGGCGCCCAAATGCCTGCCCTAATTCGTCTGCCGTCAGCCAACCGATGTATTTTCCGAAGTGCGGCGTACTGAGCTTCGACTTGCCGCGCCCCGATCCATCAGTGGCCTGAATCAGCACCTGAGCCTCTTCCCGGTCCAGCCACGACTTGACCTTTTCATACCCGGCAACCGCGTCGCCGGACTTGCGCGCCAGACTGAGCAACTCAATCACACGGCGCGCGATCTGCTTTTCAACTTCTGTCGCGAGGTTCTGAGGCACAGTCACCTGTGCCTTGAACCCCCGCGCAAACAGTTTCTTACCAATGGCCTTGTCCAGCGCAGCACGATCCGCCGCCACATAAACGCCCCGTCCCGGCAACTTTGCCGCGACATCCGGAAAGACCTGACCGTCCGGGCCCGTCACAAAGCGGATCAAGCCATATCTAGGCTGAACCTCGCCTGTGGCGATGCACTTGCGTTCGGGTCCGTCAGACCGATCCTTATGGACGCCACCGCGACCCATACGCGCCACCCGAGACCTGAGATCAGGCCTCGACCTCCTCGTCTGCTGCGTCGCCGTCGATGTCTTCTTCCGCCTGCTCCAACTCGGCCGGATCAACCCAACCCAACAGGATACGCGCAGTCATGACCATGTCTTGTGCTTCTTCGAGCGTGACGCCAAAGGGCTCCAGCACGCCATCATCCTTGACGCGTTCACCGTCGACCGTGGTCCAGCCACCGGCCAGTTCCCAGTCTGCACAGGTTGCGAAATCTTCCAGCGTCTTCACATCGTCCTTGGCCAGCGCCTCTACCATCTGGGGGGTCAGGCCTTCGAATTCAATGAGGCTGTCCTCGGCACCCAGTGCGCGCGCCGCATCCAGAGCGGCTTTGGCCTGGGCTTCCAGGAACTCGCGCGCCCGGGTCTGAAGTTCCTGCGCAGTGCCTTCGTCGACGCCGTCAATGACCAGAAGTTCATCAATCTCGACATAGGCAACTTCTTCGAGGTTGGTGAAGCCTTCGGAAACCAGCAGTTGCGCAAAGAACTCGTCCAGATCCAGACTGTCCATGAACAGTTTGGTACGAGATTCGAATTCCTTCTGACGACGCGCCGATTCTTCAGCTTCGGTCATGATGTCGATATCCAGCCCGGTCAGTTGGCTTGCCAGACGCACGTTCTGACCGCGACGACCGATTGCAAGAGACAACTGCTCTTCCGGAACGACAACCTCGATCTTGCCTGCTTCTTCGTCCAGAACAACCTTCGAAACCTCGGCAGGTTGCAGCGCGTTCACCAGGAAGGTCGGTTGGTCTTCGTTCCACGGGATGATGTCAATCTTCTCACCCTGCAGTTCGTTCACAACGGCCTGCACGCGGCTGCCGCGCATACCAACGCAGGCGCCAACAGGGTCGATCGAGCCGTCATACGAGATCACGGCGATTTTGGCGCGAGAACCGGGGTCACGGGCCACGGCCTTGACCTCGATGATACCGTCATAGATTTCCGGCACTTCCATCTTGAACAGCTCGGCCATGAACTCTGGCGCGGTACGCGACAGGAAGATCTGGTGGCCACGCACTTCGCGGCGGACTTCCTTGATATACGCGCGCACACGATCATTCGGGCGATAGCTTTCGCGACCGATCTTGTCATTGCGGCGCAGAACAGCCTCGGCACCGCCGAGATCGACGATGACATTGCCGAATTCTTCGCGCTTGACGGCACCGTTGATGATGGTGCCCGCACGATCCTTGAATTCCTCATACTGACGATCACGCTCGGCTTCGCGGACCTTTTGCAGGATCACTTGCTTGGCGGACTGCGCCGCAATCCGGCCCATTTCGACCGGCGGCACTTCTTCAACAAAAACGTCACCGACCTGCGGGTCTTCCATGTACTGCTTGGCTTGTTCGACGGTGAATTCGGCCTGATAGTTCTCAAGCTCGTCATCCTCGACCACGGTGCGCACACGGGTGAATGTCGCCTTGCCGGTCTTGCGGTCGATCGACACGCGAATGTCCATCTCGGCGCCGTAGCGGCTCTTGGCAGCGCGGGCGAGCGATTCCTCCATCGCTTCGACAACCAGACCGGGGTCGATCATCTTTTCGCGGGCCACGGCCTCGGCAGTCTGCAGCAGCTCCAGCTGGTTGGCTGAGGTAATTGCCATCAGTTCGTCTCCTCTTCGGACCCTTCGGTCTCAATCTCGTCGAAAGCTTTTTCGTTCAGGGCGCCCGCATCTTTGCGCTGGCGCAGCATTTCTTTGATCAGATCATCGGTCAGGACCAGCTTGGCATCACTCAGCCAGTCGAATTGCAGGCCGATTGTGATCGTCTCGGACCCTTCGGGAATATTGATCAGAACCTCTTCTCCTTCGATCCCGGCCAGTTCCCCTTTGAACCGGCGGCGGCCATCGATCAGTTCAGAGGTTTCGATCTTGGCCTCATACCCCTCAAAAGTCTCAAAATCCTTGAGGCGCGTCAGGGGGCGGTCGATACCGGGGCTGGACACCTCAAGCGTATAGGCGTCGAGGATCGGGTCCTCCACATCCAGGGTGGCGCTGACCGCATTCGAAATCTCGGCGCAGTCATCCACTTCGATGCCGCCTTCGGGTTTGTCAGCCATGATTTGCAGCGTGGTCTGCTTGCCACTCATCAGCCGGACACGGACCAGCTCATACCCCAGGTCTTCGATCACCGGGGTGATGATCTCGGCAAGTCGCCGGTCGATGGCAGCTTTGGCTATCAGGTCGTTTGTCATCAGGTTCTCTACCCTGTCAATCGGGCACAAAAAAACGGGCGCGCGGCCCGTCGAATTTTCCGGTGGAGCCTTGGACCGGAAGTCCAACGCGCCGCTGTTGAAACTGCATATACGCAGGATGATCCGAGTCTGCAACCCCCGACAGAAGTATCACCCGGAATTACGCGATCCACCACCGTTCAGCGATACGACCGTCGTCCAGAACCGTGCGTCCGGCAATCTGCCGCGGCAATCCCACTGCCCCTGAAACGGCCAGTGCCATATCGGTCTCGGAAGGATGGAAGCGAAAACCGCGCGTACTGCGGATCTCGGACGGATCTGGGAAAGCCGCAATATCGACGTAGCCATCGCGCAATGCCTCGGCGCGGACACGGGCATCGGGAATAACGATCACTTCGAATGCATCGACCCAACCGGCCTGACCGTCCTTGTAATGTCCCGAAACACGGCGACCCAGGAAATGTCGCCCGTCTTCGGCGCGCTCGACACGGTAGCAACCCGTACCGTTGGCCCTGTGTAGCGGCGTGACTCCTTCGCCATAGCGGGCAATGACAAAACGACTTTCCGCCAAAAGGAATGGAAGGCCCGGATTTGCCTCGGCCAGTTCCAGCCGCAAACGGTTGGCGGTCAATGCCTCGGTATACCCGACTTCGGCCAATACGGTCGCAACGTCTGAGATGTCCAAAGGCGCGCCGTCGTGGAACACCGCATCATTGCGCAGATCAAAGCTCCAGACCTTCGCATCGGCGTCGGTTTGCCAGCCGGTCGCAAGCTCGCCCCGCAAAGTGCCATCCGGGGCGATCTCGGTCAGCGTGTCGAAAACCGCACCGCGTGCCACCTGCTCAAGACTGTCGTCGCGCGGCACGGCCAATCGCAGCGTGCCGCCTTTCTCGGGTCTGTCCGCCAGGGACGCGCCTGTCGCAGCAAGCAGCGCGGCCGCGGCACCCGAAGCAAACAAGGCACGGCGGTCGATGCGTGTCATGCCAAACCCTCCGCCACGCGATCCATGATCCGGATCAGTTCTGCGCTGATCCCGGGTTCAGAAAGCGCATGACCGGCCTGACGTACCATCTTAATCTCGGCATTCGGCCAGCGTTCGCTCAGCGACCAGGCGGCCTGCGGCGGGCAAATCATGTCGTATCGCCCCTGCACGATGTGTCCCGGGATATGAGCGATCCGGTCCATTTGATCTAGGATCTGCCCATCCGTTTCCAGGAACGCCTTATTGTAGAAATAGTGATTCTCGAGCCGGGCAAATGTACGGGCGTATTCGCCGGGGCTTTCGCCCACTGATCCGTTCGTGTGGATCGACGCCAGCGCATTTTCCCAGTGCGACCATGCCCGCGCATACAGGGTCTCGGTCGCGCGGTCCCCCGAGAACAGGCGTTTATTGTAGGCGGTGATGGTGTCCTTCAGCTCGGCCTCGGGCAAAAGCGCGGTGAACTTCTGCCACTGCTCCGGCCAGAAACGCCCCACTCCGCCGCCATAAAACCAGTCAAGTTCAGCCTGAGTTGCCAGAAACACACCCCGCAGCACCAAGCGGCTGACCCTGTCGGGATGCGACTGCGCGTAGATCAGCGCAAGCGTCGCGCCCCAGCTGCCGCCAAAAGCTATCCATTCATCAATCTCGAACAGTTCGCGCAACCGTTCAATGTCGGCCACCAAATGCCAAGTCGTGTTGTTTTCAACCGAAGCCGTGGGGCGAGACCGGCCACACCCACGCTGATCAAATAGAATCACCCTGTACGCATGCGGATCAAAGTAGCGACGCATTGCAGGGCTGCAACCGCCACCCGGACCGCCATGCAGGATCACCACCGGAATGCCTTCGGGATTACCGCATTGTTCCACATAGATACGGTGCCCGTCGCCCATATCGACCATACGCTGGTCGAACGGATCGATCGGCGGGTACAGATATTGAACTGCGCGCTTTTGGTCCGGGTACTTGTCCATTATGGCCCTATATAGTCCTTAAGCGTAAAAGAGCATACGGAGACAGGAATGCAAGCGCATCCGAACACGGTGGATCCATCCGAGATCGCAAAATTCGAAGCGATGGCGGCAGAATGGTGGGATCCTCATGGGAAATTCAAACCCTTGCACATGCTGAATCCTTGCCGTTTGGATTATATCACACAGCAGATCGCCGGAGAATTCGATCGCGACCTAAAGTCGCCTATGCCGTTCGAAGGCCTGCGCCTGCTGGATATCGGTTGTGGCGGTGGGCTGCTGAGCGAACCCATGGCGCGTCTGGGGGCCGAGGTCGTCGGGGCCGATGCCGCCGGAGGCAACCTGCCTGTTGCGCGTATCCATGCCGAGCAATCCGGTTTGGAGATCGACTATCGCCACACCACAGCCGAAGACATGGCCGCTGCAGGTGAGCAGTTCGACGTGGTCCTGAACATGGAAGTGGTCGAGCATGTGGCCGACCCACAGGGTTTCCTGACCGCCTCGCAACAATTGCTCAAGCCGGGTGGGCTGCTGATCTGCTCAACCATCAACCGCAACCCGAAATCCTATGCCATGGCCATTTTCGGGGCCGAGGTCGTCATGCGCTGGCTGCCGCGCGGCACGCATGAGTGGAACAAGTTCATCACCCCTGATGAGTTGTTCGACCTGCTGCGTCAGGCGGGGATGGACCCGGTGGACCGCAAGGGGTTCGTCTTCAACCCGATCCTCTGGAGTTGGTCGATCTCGGACCGGGATCTAAGCGTGAACTATGTGACGGCGAGTGTGAAGCCGGGCTGAGGGTTATTCCCCTTCCAGCTGTTTTCTCAGATCGCGCAGCACTGGCAATGTCGACCGAACACGGTCGTCCCCCAACTCTCCAACTACGCGGTTGATCAACGGAGCAATCGAGGAAATCGCCTGATCCCGCGCGCGTTTACCGGCGGGGCTGATCGCGACCATCTTGCGGCGGGCATCGTCCCAATCGGGTCGGATGTGGATGTATCCAGCCCATTCCAGCTTGGCCAAGGTGTTGGTCATCGCCCCTCGGGTCACGTGGAACGTGTTGGCCAGCTGCGCCGGGCTACGCTCATCCGCGACAAAAGCCAGGTGGTTCAGAACCGAGAAATGCGAGATTTCCATGCCCTTGGGCAGCACCCGGCTAAGCCGGTTCCGCAATAGCTGGTCGGCGGTCAGGATCTCGCTGAACAGCGTGACCGCAAGGGCATTGGTGTCGTCTGTCATTGTTCCGTTCTGTCAGGGTCCGTCGAAGGAACGGCGGTGGTGCAGTGAAGGGACACGTCGCCGTGCCTCAGTCACAGAACTATCATCCAAATCGAAAATGTGAATGCCTGGATCGGTCCCTGCGTCGATCAGCACCTTTCCCCACGGGTCGACGACCATGCTGTGACCGTGAGTATAGCGTGTTTTACCGCCGGTTTTTGGATGTTCCCCTGTTTGGGCCGGGGCCAGCACCCAACACCCGGTTTCGATTGCACGTGCGCGCAGCAAGGCTTCCCAATGCGCGGCACCTGTGACCGGCGAGAACGCGGCCGGGACGGTCAGAATGCGCGCGCCCGCCTGCGCCAGTGCCGCGTGCAAATATGGAAAGCGGATATCGTAACAGATGGTCAGACCAACCTTGCCGAAATCCGTTTCTGCGATAACCGCTTTTTCGCCTGGGCGGTAATTCTTTGATTCGCGGAACGTCTCGGTCTCGGTGACCTGCACATCGAACATATGGATTTTGTCATACCGCGCCACGATCTGACCTTGCGGTCCGATCATAAAGCAACGATTGGCAAAACGACCGTCATTGTCATGAGTCTTGAGCCCCAACGAGCCGATCAGAAGCCAAACACCCAGATCAGCAGCCTGTTCGCGCAGGCCCGTCAAAGTGATGTCATCTTCTTCATGTTGTAAAACCGCGCGCTGCCGTGTGGTGCTGGTCGAAACGCAATTCGTAACCTCTGGCGTCAGAACAAAGCGGGCGCCCTGTTCTGCCGCTTCGGCCATCATACCTCGGACCATCCCGAGGTTTTCTGCCGGATCGTCCGACGAGGTGATTTGCAGCAGCGCGGTTTTCATCAGGCCGCGAGCAGACGGTCAAGCTTGCCCTGACGCTCCAACTCGTACAAATCATCGCAACCGCCGACATGCGTGGCGCCGATGAAAATCTGGGGGACCGTGCGTTTGCCTCCGGCACGTTGAATCATTTCAGGTTTGCGTTTGGGGTGCATCAGCACGTCGATCTCCTTGAACTCGACACCTTTCTGCTTCAGCAGGCGTTTGGCTGCATGACAATACCCGCACAGTGGCGATGTATAGATCTCTATCGACTTCATTTGCCGTTCCCTTCGGATTTCGCGCAATCTTGGGCGAATTAGGCATCCTTGGCAACGCGCGCCAGAGCCAACACGAAAATATGATTTGCCCCCGCCGCCTGACAGGCACGAGTGCATGCGGCCAGTGTTGCCCCGGACGTCATCACATCGTCCACCAGCAAAACGTTCCGGCCCGTCAGATGGCGGGCATTTCGGGGGTGAAGGCATATCGCGTCGCCCAAAATCTGTGCCCGCTCGGCAGCTGTTTTGCCGTCCAGTACCGGCGTCTTGTTTTTGCGAATCAACAGATCGGGCACACATTCCAATCCTGTCTCGCGCGCCAGGTTCTGCGCCAACAGCGCTGACTGGTTGTATCGCCTTTTCAGCAATCGAGACCAATGCAAAGGAACCGGAACAATCACCATATCCGGTCGCAACAATGGGCGCCCTGCCTGCACCATCCACTGCGCGGCAGGGCGGGCCAGTTCGGGCCGATCACCATGTTTCAACGCCAGGATCAGTGACCGCGCCTTGCCGTCATACAAAAGCGCGGCGCGGCCTGCCCTCCAGGGGCGCGCGGTCTTCAGGCAATCATCGCACTCGGTCCGAAACTCGTCCTGCCCCCCGATCAGGGGCAGACCGCAACTTTCACAGACCGTGCCGCCAATGAATGGCGTTTCCCGCCAGCATGGGCCACACAGGCCAAAATCGGACTCGGTCAGGTCGCCGCACCCCATGCAACGTGGTGGATAAATCAGCGCAAGTGCGGTTTGAATCCGTTGCGCGATGCGATACTTGCCAGCTATGAAACTGCCCGAACCCACTGCACCCTCACTTTTTGACCGTGCCGCCATTCTGCGTCATCGCAGCCGCGTGCAGGATGACGCCCTTTTTCTGCACCGCGCCGCGATGGACGAGGTTCAGGATCGGCTCTCCATGGTTAACAAAACCTTTACGGCGGCAGCGATCGTGACCGCATACCCGCAGCTTTGGACGGACGCGTTTCCCGAAGCCTCGATCATTGCGGATGACGACGTGCTGGCACTGCAACCCGGCGTACATGACCTTGTTATCCACGCCATGACACTGCACTGCGCAAACGATCCGGTGGGCCAGTTGATCCAATGCCACCGCGCGCTGAAACCCGACGGGTTGTTGCTGGTTGTTTGTCTGGGCGGCGAAACGCTGCACGAATTGCGCGCGGCGTTGGGTCAGGCCGAGATTGACGTTACCGGTGGCCTCAGCCCCCGCATCGCTCCAATGGCCGAGCTGCGGGACATGGGCGGTTTGTTGCAGCGGGCAGGTCTGGCCTTGCCAGTCGCAGACTCGGTGCCGCTCACGGCTGAGTACCGTGACATCTGGCACCTGATGCACGATCTGCGGCATATGGGTGAGGCCAATGCGTTATCCGGGCGACTGAAACACCCGACCAAACGCGCAGTATTTGAGGCCGCGCAAAACATCTACGCGTCTCATTTCACCACAGTATCGGGACGTCTGGCAGCCACGTTCGAACTGATCTGCCTGACCGGATGGTCCCCCCACGACAGTCAACCCAAACCACTGCGTCCTGGGTCGGCGCAAGCACGTTTGGCTGACGCCTTGCGCACGGACGAGGGCAAACTGCCCGATTGACGCGCGACCAAATCCCCTTATTTCAGGCCCTAACGCAAGAAATTCAGGAAGCCTCATATGTTTGATGCCACGCGACCCGCTCACGCTCCTACGGATCACCCCAAGATCAGGATGGGGCGCGTCGGCATATTGCTGGCCAATCTGGGCACGCCGGACGACTACACATATTGGCCGATGCGCCGATATCTGAATGAGTTTTTGTCGGACCAGCGTGTCATCGATTATCCAAAGTGGAAATGGCAACCGATTCTACAGGCGATCATCCTGACCAAGCGACCTTTCAGTTCCGGCGAGGCTTACAAATCGATCTGGAACCAGGAAAAGGGCGAAAGCCCGCTGATGACCATCACCAAGGACCAGACCGCCAAGCTAAGCCAGACGATGCACGCACGATACGGTGATCAGGTCATGGTCGATTTCTGTATGCGTTACGGCAACCCGTCGACCAAATCCAAAGTGCGCGCGATGGTAGCCGCAGGGTGCGATCGCATCTTGTTTTTTCCGCTTTACCCTCAATACGCTGGCGCAACGACGGCCACCGCCAACGACCAGTTCTTTCGCGCACTGATGGACGAAGCCTGGCAGCCCGCGACGCGAACCGTTCCGGCCTATTTCGATGAACCCGTCTATATCGATGCGCTGGCACAGTCTGTTGAACGCGCATACGAGGCTATGGAGACAAAGCCCGACATTCTTGTCTGCTCATATCACGGGATGCCCGAGCGGTATCTTCAGCAGGGCGATCCCTATCACTGCCAATGCGCTAAAACGACGAGGCTGTTAAAGGAGCGGCTGGGCTGGACAGATGATCAAATGGTATCGACCTTCCAGTCGCGCTTCGGCCCCGAAGAATGGTTGAAACCTTACACGGTGGATCACGTGGCCGACCTGGCGAAGCAAGGCAAAAAGAACATTGCAGTTATTGCCCCGGCGTTTTCTGCGGACTGCATCGAAACGCTTGAAGAGATTAACGAAGAAATAAAAGAAAGCTTCGAAGAAGCAGGCGGGGAGACGTTTACCTATATTCCATGCCTTAACGATGACGACGCCCATATCGCGGCACTTGGAAAGGTGATCGAAGATAATTTGTGCGGGTGGCTGGCGTAAAGCGTTTCTAGAACGCAACCCGCATTTCCTATGAGAACGTCAAGCTCGGCTTGATACTGGCCTGTCAGTATCCCCCCGGCGCGCAACAGGCTTGAAGACCTGTTGGAATTAAAAAAGGCGGTGGATTGCTCCACCGCCTTTTTCATGAATTCCGTGTCGGATTAGCTTGCAGCAACAGCAGCAGCAACAACGACCAGCAGGATCAGCGGCAGCAGAATGCCCTGCGACGAACCCTGAGTTTCTTCAACAACAACTGGTGCTTCAACAACCGGCTCTTCCAGGTTGCCAGCATATGCAGTCGAAGCTGCTGCAGTCAGAGCTGCGGCGAGAACGAGTTTCTTCATATTAACCTCCAGAATTTGCACGGCTCCAATATCCAGAGCCGCACATCTAAGACTTACCTCGTAGTTTTTTCTAATCAGCATTAGAGCGGGAATGCAATTGCAACTTGACCGGTGAGCGGGTTCGTACACGAAAATGTCGTCAAATTAGCAACACTTGCGTGCCAACCTTCGCCATCGAAAACAGCTCGGCGATGTCTTCGTTGAAAAGGCCGATGCAGCCGTTCGAAGATCTGCGGCCGATTTTGCGTGTATCGTGCGTCCCGTGAATGCGATAATACTTCCAGCTCAGGTATAAAGCGTGTGTTCCCAATGGGTTATCAGGACCCGGAGGAATGTAGTCCGGCCATTCCGGATTTCTCTTCTTCATCGACGGCGTCGGAGACCAGCTTGGGCCTTCGACCTTGCGGATCACACTGGTGCGCCCGCGCCGGGTGAGTTCTTCGGTCAGCGGAACCGACGACGGGTACAATTTATAGACTGTTTGGTCATCCGACCAGTAATGCAGCGCTCTTGAGACGGTGTCGACCAATATGGCGCCATTTCTGGTGTTCGAGAAATACGGTTGCCAATCCAATGCCCGGAACCCGGATACGTTGCGGCGAACCGCCGGTTCGGTTTCGGGTGCAGGGCGCAGCGGGTCGCCCGGGATATATTGCGCCAGTGCCGGTGTAGCCAGAGTGGCGGTAGCCCCTGCCAGAAACCCCCTGCGGGTGGGCGAATGAATGCGCTTCTTGACCATGACGACGGGTCCTGTGTTTAGGTGAGGTCTGAAATCAGAGGCATTCTATTGCCAGAATGCTTCAGTCGCAAACCAAACCGGCAGAATCACGCAAGTTGTGGCCATTGCGCGTTTGCTCAGAACAAGCAGGCGCGCTATGCCCTGTTGAGATACAATAATCAGGTCGAACATGACGCGCATCGTTTCTTTACTGTTGATTTGCTTTGTCGCACTTGCGGCATGTACCAACACTGGCTCAACCACTCTGGGATCTGATGGTCGCCCATTGCCGACCGTGTACAAGATCCGCGGCAATCCGGAAAAGCTGCAGTTCCGCATGCTTGATTCGGTCAATGCTTTGCGTCAGGCTCAGGGGTTGCAGCCCGTACAGCTGAACGCGCAGCTGAACGCAGCGGCAGCGACACATTCGAAGGATATGTCGCGGCAGAACCGGCCCTGGCATTTTGGGTCAGACGGTTCATCACCAATCGACCGGGCAGCGCGTGTCGGCTATTTCGGAACGTTCCTTGGGGAAGCCATTTCCGAAACCTACGAGACCGAGACGGAAACACTTGCCGCATGGATGCAGGAACCTGGACCAAGGTCTGTCATCATGGACGCCAAAGCCACCCAAATGGGATTCGCCTGGCATCAGGAAGGCGGTGGTAAAATCTGGTGGACGCTGGAAATGGGAACCGGTGGTTGATCCGGTCAAATGAAAAGAAAAAAGCCCCCGGTTTTCGGGGGCTTTTTTTGTTAATCAGGCGGCTTGCATAGACTGCGCCTCAGTCAGGATCGCATAGAGCTTTACCGGATCAGGGTTCGCCCGGAGCTTGGTGCAAACCGAAGTATCCCGCAATGTGCGAGACACCAGCGCCAGAGCTTTGAGGTGATCAACACCCGCCTCTTCCGGTGCAAACAGCGCGAAGGCGATGTCCACAGGCTGGCGATCAACTGAACCGAAATCGATGGGCTTCTCAAGCATGACAAAAACACCTGAAACCGAATCAAGATCGGGCAGGCGCGCATGCGGCAGCGCCACACCATGGCCGACACCGGTCGGTCCAAGGCTTTCCCGCTCCAGCAGGAAATCAACTGCTTCCTGAGGATCGATGCCCAGCGTCGCCGCGGCGACGTCACCGATTTCCTGAAACAGCCGCTTCTTGCTGGAAGCCGCGGACAATACACGCACCGCTTCAGGCTTCAGTATGCTCGAAAGCTCCATGATCACGCTCCATGGCACGCACCCGCATCAGCGGGTGCAGCCCCGTATCCTTGCCTGTTACGGATCAATCCAGCCGATATTACCGTCTTCGCGACGATAAACGACATTCAATCCGTCCTTGTTTTCATTTCTGAACACCAGTACTGGCGCACCGGCAAGTTCCATTTGCATAACGGCCTCTCCAACGCTCAAAGATGGGATTTTTGTTTCCATCTCAGCCACAATCATTGGCTGAAGCGATTCGGGTTCTTCGACCGACTCCGATTCATTAGAAGCGAGGATATAAGAGGACGCCCCAAAGAGTTCAACCGGTTCGGCCCGATCCTTGTGGTGGTCCTTCAGGCGGCGCTTGTAACGACGCAACTGTTTTTCCATTTTATCACAGCATGCCTCAAATGCCGCGTAGATCTCGGTTGCATGGGCCTTGGCCTGCGCCGTCAGGCCAGTGGACAGGTGCACCGTTGTTTCGCATACATATTCATGCGCCGAACGGGAAAAGACGACGTTGGCATCCGTAGGCCGCTGCGCATACTTGCCCACGACCTCATTCAGTTCGGTCTGCACGTGTGTCTGCAACGCCGCACCGATGTCGATCTGTTTTCCGCTGATTTGGTAACGCATGTGATCTCCTTCACAATTCACACCCATTCTGACGCCGCGAAACGCGGCGAGCTTGTTTTTATCGGGTGGGGGGTAGAGACATTTTCCGCGGTTGCCTTGTTTCCAGCCCTTCGAAGAAGGGACATCGAGATCCAGACTGGAACCGGGTAAATGCCATAAGCCAATTGAGGCAAGAGACGAGGGAAGAGTCAATCAAAACAGATGTGTATATACGCGATTTCCGCCATGCAATTGGCACAACTCCGCGCAAGGTTATGAAATGCGGAAATTCTCGCCCAGATAGACGCGGCGCACATTCTCGTTTTCGACAACCTCATCAGGTGTGCCGGACATCAAAACCTGACCGTCATGCAGGATATAGGCCCGGTCGACAATTTCCAGCGTTTCCCGGACGTTGTGATCGGTGATCAGCACACCAATACCGCGTTTTTTCAAATCCGCGACCAGATGGCGAATATCCCCAACACTGATCGGGTCAACGCCTGCAAACGGTTCATCCAGCAGCAGGTATTTGGGGTCTGCGGCCAAACAGCGCGCGATCTCAACACGGCGGCGCTCGCCGCCTGACAACGCCAGAGCCGGGGCCCGGCGCAAGTGTTCGATCGAGAAGTCAGACAACAGCTCTTCCAAACGCTCTTTGCGCTTATGCGCATGAGAGACCGTGATATCCAGAACGGCAGCAATGTTGTCCTCGACGCTCATGCCGCGAAAGATCGACATCTCCTGCGGCAAATAGCCGATCCCCATCCGTGCCCGCCGGTACATCGGCAACGTAGTCACATTCTGGCCGTCTATCGTGACTTTTCCCGCCTCTGGGAACACAAGGCCCGCAACTGAATAGAACGTTGTGGTTTTACCAGACCCGTTCGGCCCCAGCAGCGCCACCACTTCGGACCGGCCCAACGTCATCGAAACATCGCGGATCACCGTCTTTTTTTTGTAGGACTTCCGCAGCTTCTCGATGCGCAGCCCGGAACTGCCCTCGGTCAGTTTCAGGTCGGGACGCGCCATCAGTTGTTTCCCTGCTGCAAGATCGTTTTGACCCGCCCGGTCATTGTCGCAGTGCCCGATGTCAGGTTGGCGTTCATCTGATCGCCACTGATGATGCTGGGGCCCTGTGTCAGCAGGACATTGCCCTTCATGACAATCTCACCCGAGCCGATCTTGTATTCAGCCCAGTCGCCTTCCGCTGCATCCGGCGGGCTGACCAGAACCACATTCTCGGTCGCCTCCATTCGCTCGATCGCCGAGCGTTCCTGATTGTAGATAACCAGCACGCGTTCGGCTGTCAGGCGCATTTCACCCTGTACGACGATGACATTCCCGATGAACTCGGCCGATCCGTCCTCTTGATTGACGTTCAGGGTTTCCGATGTCACCTCGACCGGCAGGCTCGGATCGGCATTCGCGGACCCAAAAGCCACCTGCGCCTCTTGCGCAGTCACGGGCGCGGCGCCCGCGATCAAGGCGAGGCACAAAGGAACAAATCGAAAATCGAACACAAGTTATCTTTCTGCTTTTTCAGGCTCGTATACCAGCTTCACACCATCTGTAAAAACAATATGGACCGGCCCGTCCGTTTTTTCAGTGCCAAAGGTCATACGCCCCGCGGAAAAGTTACCGATCGGACCGGTTCCGTTCACCTGCCCCGGCGTATCGCCCCGGACTTCGTCCAACGAGGTATTGAGCAGATCC
This sequence comes from Ruegeria sp. O6, assembly GCF_056535045.1. NCBI lineage: Bacteria > Pseudomonadati > Pseudomonadota > Alphaproteobacteria > Rhodobacterales > Roseobacteraceae > Ruegeria > Ruegeria sp. O6. Next base: position 102,270 of record NZ_JBQERM010000005.1, read on the forward strand.
GTCGTAACCTTGAGCCCATCCGCCGTGGTGATGACCACGTCACCAACAAAGGTAGCTGTTCCACTATCCGGACGGATCAGGCCGGAATTCGAATCCAGCGTAATTGTGCCGCCATTGAGCAGCCCAAATCGGCCGCGAAACTCGGACGCGGTCGGAACCGACGCCTCGGTGCCCTGCGTGGCTTGCACCGCCTCGATATGCACGGTCTCTCCCTTGCGGGTCGTTCCGCGGTAATCCGGCCGCGTTACCACCTGTTGTGCCAGTCTCTCATCAATGTCTTTCTGCGCGAAAGGCACGGAAACGTTTGTTTCGATGCTGCGGGACAGCAGGAATACCGTGGACAACATCACAATAGCCGCAAGCGGCAACAGCACCTTCAGGAACTGCACCATGCGGGAATATCTGTCCACTTCAGCCTCCCTCAGCCCAGACCGACGCGCAGGCAATCGTGGATGTGAAGCAGCCCCAAAGCCTGACCTGATGTCGCCTCGTCAACCACGAAGAGCGAGGTGATCTTACGGTCATTCATGATTGCTACCGCTTCTTCCGCCAACGCACCCGGGGATATGGTTGTGGGGTTGGGGGTCATGACCTGCTCGGTCGTTTTGTTCAGCAGCCCATCCATGTGGCGCCGCAAGTCACCGTCTGTAATGATCCCTGCCAATTGACCCTGCGGGTCTGTTACGCCAGCAACACCAAACCCCTTCTGGCTGATTTCGATCAGCGCATCGCTCATCGGAGTATGTGCCGCAACCAGAGGCAGGGCCTCTCCGACATGCATCAGATCCTGTACTGTGCTCAGCCGAGCGCCCAGTTTGCCACCGGGATGGAAGGCACGGAAATCCTCGGGCCGGAAATCGCGGTATTTCATGAGGGCAATCGCCAGTGCATCCCCCATGGCAAGGGTCAGCGTTGTGGAGATCGACGGCACCATACCAAAACCGCAGGCCTCGCCCATCGACGGGATCAGAAGATGTACGTCGGCCTGTTTCATCAATGTGCTGTCAGGTTTGCTGGACAATCCAATCAGCCGAATGCCAAAGCGGCGCGTAAAGGCCAGCAGATTGGCAAGTTCCGGTGCCTCGCCCGAATTCGAAATCGCCAGAACCACATCACCCTTGGAGACCATGCCAAGATCACCATGGCTGGCCTCGGCCGGATGCACGAAATAGGCAGGCGTTCCGGTGCTGGCCAGCGTGGCCGCAATCTTGTGACCTATGTGGCCTGACTTGCCGATGCCGCTGATTATGATGCGCCCGGTGGCCTGAAGGATCAGCTGCACGGCTTCAGCAAAATGCGCGTCCAGACTGTCGGCAAGTACGTCCAGCGCGCGGGCTTCGTCAGTCACCACCTGACGGGCGGTTTTCAGGAATGCTTCGGTATCGGTCATGAGTGCGCAAAGATATCCGTTTCGGGCCAACCGGCGAGGTCCAGTTTCGCACGCATCGGCAGGAAGTCAAAACAGGCCTGCGCCATTTCAGTCCGGTCCTCGCGAGCCAGCCGAATGTTTAGCGCATCGCGCAGCTGATGCAGATAAAGAACGTCAGACGCAGCATAATCCAATTGAGCGTCCGTAAGTGAGACTGCGCCCCAGTCGCTCATTTGTTGCTGTTTGGAAATATCGACACTGATGAGTTCCTGGCACAGGTTCTTGAGCCCATGCCGGTCCGTATAGGTCCGCACCAGGCGGCTGGCGATCTTGGTGCAATAGACCGGCGCGGCCAGAGCACCAAATGTATGGTACATGGCGGCGATGTCGAAGCGCCCGAAATGGAACAGCTTCAGAATGTCAGGGTTTTCCAGCAGGGCACATAGGTTCGGCGCCTCAGTCTGGCCTTTTTCCACCTGCACGATATGGCTGTTGCCGTCACCACCCGACATCTGAATCACGCACAAGCGGTCCCGATGTGGGTTCAGACCCATGGTTTCACAGTCAATAGCCACAACAGGGCCCAGATCCAGCCCGTCCGGCAGGTCGTTTTTGTACAAATGGTTCGCCACCCGACTATTCCTTTGTGCGGTATCGCCTCCGAGATAGGCGGTTTGGTCCATAAACTCAACGCCGTCCAAAAGTCACGGGCAAATCCCCGCAACAAGATTGACAATATCCTCATGGGGGGGATAGGGATACATCATGACAAATGTACCCCGCGAGTCGCATCCGCATATCACGGCAAGGCTGAAACGGGCCCACGGGCATCTGGCAAAGGTCATTGCCATGCTTGAAGGTCAGGCGCCCTGTTCTGACATCGCCCAACAGCTGTTTGCCGTTGAAAAAGCGGTCACCAACGCCAAGCGCGCCTTGATCCATGATCACATCGACCATTGCCTGTCTTCCGATGGCGATAGCGGCGGGATCGAGGATTTCAAAGCCATTACGAAATACCTCTGAACCATGCTGAGCATTCTAAAAAACCGGACCTACCGCCACCTGTTTGCTGCCCAGATCGTCGCCCTGACCGGAACCGGGCTGGCCACAGTCGCGCTTGGGCTGCTGGCCTTTGATCTGGCCGGAGACGCTGCTGGCCTTGTGCTGGGCACCGCGCTAACGATCAAGATGGTGGCCTATGTCACCGTGGCCCCCCTAGCCGCTGCATTTGCTGAACGGCTTGACCGTCGGAAGATGCTGGTTCTTCTGGACCTGATCCGCGCCGCAGTCGCGGTATGCCTGCCTTTCGTGACCGAGGTCTGGCAAATCTATGTGCTGATCTTCGTGCTACAATCCGCCTCGGCAGGCTTTACGCCTGCTTTTCAGGCAACGATCCCGGACGTCTTGCCGGACGAAAACGAGTATACCCGCGCTTTGTCACTGTCACGTCTTGCCTACGACATGGAAAGCCTGCTGAGCCCGATGTTTGCCGCGGCACTTCTGTTGCTGGTCAGCTTCAACAGCCTGTTCTGGGGCACAGCGCTGGGGTTTGTTGCCTCGGCATTGCTGGTGGTCTCGGTCGTCCTGCCCTCGCCCAAGCCCAGCAAACCACGCGGAATCTATGACCGCACGACACGCGGAATTCGCATCTACCTGAAAACGCCCCGGCTGAGGGGGCTGCTTGCGCTTAATTGGAGCGCCGCAGCGCTGAGTTCGATGGTAATCGTCAACACAGTGGTCATCGTGCGGGCCACCCTTGGCCTGTCAGAAAGCGCCGTGGCCATTGCACTGGCCGGATTTGGCGGCGGGTCGATGCTGGCGGCGTTTACTCTGCCCCGACTGCTGGATCGGATCGAGGATCGCAAGGTTATGCTGTCCGGAGCCATTCTTGCGTCGGGCGCTATGGCCGTCGCCTCGGTTCTGACCGCGACGATCCCGCTTACGCTGGGTGTCCTTGCCGTTTTTTGGGCTTTTACTGGCTTTGGGTATTCTACAACCCTTACGCCTTCGGGTCGTTTGTTGACCCGTTCGGCCCATCCCGAAGACCGCCCAGCTGTCTTTGCCGCACAGTTTACTCTGTCACACGGTTGCTGGTTGGTGCTGTATCCGCTGGCTGGATGGATAATGACCGTCTATGGGCCGACTGTTGCGCTCGGCAGTATGTCCATTCTGTCCGTGGCAGGCGTGATTGTGGCAGTCAGCCTTTGGCCGCGTGACGATCAGGAACCGGTTGTTCACACTCACCCCGATCTGCCAGCCGATCATCCGCATCTGGCCGGGGCGGGCCCGCACGCGCACCCGATCATAATCGACGACCTGCACCCACGCATACCGCGTGAGCCTTGAGAAAGGGCGTCAATCTGATCTAAACCCGGACTTACCGCAAACCGGAGCCCCAATGGACCAGCTAGACCGCCGTATCATCGCCGCCCTGCAAGCCAATGCGCGTGCCTCGACCACGCAGATCGCGGCCTCGCTGGGTGTGGCCCGCACAACTGTGCATGAACGGATCAGTCGGCTGGAGCATCGCGGCGTAATCACGGGATACACCGTGCGCCTTGGGTCCACAGAAGACACGCCCAAAGTGCAGGTCATCGTCATGCTGGAAGTGCAGCAGAAGGAAACCAACCGGATCCTTAAACGGCTCGAGGCCTATCCCGAGGTCAAACTGTGCCTGTCGATCAACGGCGAATTCGATCTGATGCTGACCGCAGATGCCCCGAGGCTGGAGGATCTGGACATTCTGGTGGACGATCTGGCGAAGATCCCCGGCGTCCTGCGCACCAATACAAGCGTTGTTTTCGGGCGCAGGATCGACCGAAACTGAGGCTGCGATAACCCTCTGTAAACCGATCGGCGGCTAGCTTGGCCGGGAACACCAGAATCCCGGACCGGCAGAATGCCAATTCGCAGAATACCGATTGCTTTCATGATACTGCTTGTGCTGTTGGCGCAGGCGGGTTCTGCTACGCACGCAGCACCGACAGGCGGGCTTTGTGATCAGGCCGCGCACCGTGCGGCACTGTCCGAAGATGTTCCGCTGGACGTGCTGCGCGCCATAACTCGCGTCGAAACCGGCCGACAGATAGACGGGCAGTTGCAGCCCTGGCCTTGGGCCATAAATGCCGAAGGTCAGGGGTATTGGTTCAAGTCCGAGGCCGAGGCCAAGGCCTATGTTTTCAAAATTTTCAAAGCAGGCTCTCGCAGCTTTGACGTCGGGTGTTTCCAGGTCAATTATCGCTGGCATGGCAAGGCCTTCCGCTCGATCGATGCGATGTTTGATCCGGATGCGAACGCAACCTACGCCGCCCGCTTCCTGAAAGACCTTTATTTCGAGCTTGGTTCGTGGCCGGCTGCGGCCGGGGCGTATCATTCCCGAACGAATGCTCTGGCCGAAGCTTATCGTGGTCGGTTCCAGACAGTGATGGCTCAATTGGACAACCCGCCCTCGCACGGGTTTTCTGGCAAGTCACCCGATCCGTTCACAAGGGCCGGAACGCCCTTGATTCCGATGCTAGTGGCCGCACCCGCCACCACTGCCCTGGGCTCTCTGGTGCCGACCAACGACACAGTTACTGCCTTCATCCCTTTCAATTAGGAAACCTTCGTGCCCCAGTTTGACATCCGGTCCCTGTTTTCACCCACTGTCCTGCTGGCGCTGGCGCTGATGACCGTCATCGTCATGATGATCCTGCCCATGCCTGCCTGGGTGCTGGATGTGGGGCTAGCCGCCTCTTTCGCGCTGGCCATCCTGATTTTCACTCTGACGCTGTTCATCGAACGTCCGCTGGATTTCTCGTCCTTCCCAACGATCCTGCTGGCATCGCTGATGCTGCGCCTGTCGCTGAACGTCTCGTCGACCAAACTGATCATCGGTCAGGGGCATACTGGACCCAACGCAGCTGGTGACGTGATTGAAGGGTTCGCCAATTTCGTCATGGGCGGCAGCATCTTTCTGGGTCTTGTGGTTTTCGGCGTACTGCTGATCGTGAATTTCATGGTCATCACCAAAGGGGCCGCCCGTATGGCCGAGGTCGGCGCGCGCTTTGCCTTGGACGGGATGCCGGGCAAGCAGCTTGCCATCGACAGCGACATGTCAGCCGGGGCCATCGACCATCAGCAAGCCAAGGAACGGCGAGAACGCGAACAGCAGGAAACGACATTCTTCGGCTCGCTCGACGGTGCGTCGAAATTTGTCAAAGGTGATGCCGTTGCCGGCCTTCTGATCACTCTTTTGAACCTTGTTATGGGTTTGGTCATGGGGGTGATCGTGCACGGAATGCCGGTGGCTTTCGCGTTCGAGACTTATGCAATCCTGACCGTCGGTGATGGTCTGGTCTCGCAAATCCCTGCGGTTATCATCTCGATTGCCTCTGCATTGCTGCTGGCGCGCGGCGGAACACAGGGTGCCACCGACAATGCCATTTTCTCCCAACTCGGGCGGCATCCGGCTGCGCTGTCTACCGTGGCGGTTCTTATGGTTCTGTTTGCGCTGGTGCCCGGCCTGCCTTTCCTGCCGTTCATCCTCGGTGCAGCTGTACTTGGTTATGCGGCCTACAGAGTTCGGAAAAAGCAGAAAGAAACAGACCCGTCATTGCATTCGCAGGCGACCGAAACCGAGGTGTCGGTCTCGCAGGCTATTGGTGATATTCTGGACTTGGATGACGTGCACCTTGAATTCGCACCCGATCTGGTAAGCTTGGTTTTGAATCCCGGAACCGGGTTGGATGCCCGCATCGCCAATATGCGCAACTACGTGGCGTCTACCTTCGGATTGATCCTGCCCGAAATTCGCCTGACTGATCGAGCCGACCTGCCAACCGGAACCTATGTGATCAAGGTTCAGGGGGTCGAACAGGCGCGCGGCGTTCTGAACCCCGATCTGGTTCTGGCTCTGGTTCAGGACGGGTTCGATCTGTTGCCCGAAGGCAATGACGTGACCGAGCCGGTTTACGGCGCGCCTGCCCGCTGGATCCTGCCCAAACATCAGGAGGACGCAGCGCTGAACGGGGCCACTATCGTCTCACCGCCCGAGATCCTGGCCACGCATCTGCTAGAGATTATCAAGCAGAACTTCTCGCGCTTGCTGACGTTGAAATCCCTGCGCCGCCTGCTGACCGAAATGACCCGCCTGAGCGACCCAGTTCGGGCTGAGGCAAACCGCAAGTTGCTGGATGAATTGATCCCCGACAAAGTGCCAATGGACACATTGCACGCCGTTCTGCGACTGCTTCTGGAGGAACGGGTTTCGATCCGGAACATGGCCCTGATCCTTGAAAGCGTTGCCGAAGCACGGCTGACAACCACCCAGCCTGAAGGCATCTGCGAATTGGTACGCCAGCGTCTCGGATTTCAACTGGTCGCCGATATGAAGCGTGAGGATGGCTCGATCCCGCTGATCCAACTGGCCCCCGAGTGGGAGGAAACGTTCACCACCTATCAGGTCGACGCGCCCAGCGCCGGACTGGATGTCGCGCTACCGCCGAACCTGTTTAACAAGCTGGCCGACGGCATGGTCAGCTGTATCGCCAGATCTGCTGATAACGGTTTGTTTCCTGCTGTCGTGACCTCGACCCGGCGACGCCGGTTGTTGCGTACGATCATGCATGCGCGCGGTGTTCCAAACCCGGTCCTTTCTTTTGAGGAAATCGGGTTGGAAGCCAAACCCGCGCTGGTAGGAACTGTTCCCGCGTGATCGCTCTGCCGCCAGAATTGTTGACGCAGCTGGTCGAACCGCTCTGGCAGGCCTTCGCGGTTTTTCTGCGCGTCTCTGCTTTGGTTTCGCTGCTGCCTGCTTTCGGCGAGCGCAGCATTCCAACACGGATGAAACTGGGGATATCCGTCGCCTTTACCCTGATCATTTTTCCGGCAACCCAACCTTTGGACCTGTCTCTCAACCTGTGGACGCTGGGGCGGTTGGTTGGGACAGAAATCCTGATTGGGCTGGCGCTTGGAACCGGGCTGCGGCTGTTTGTTTTGGCGCTGCAAACCGCCGGATCCATTGCCGCGCAATCCACGTCATTGTCGCAATTGCTGGGTGCGGCGGCCACTGATCCTGTTCCGGCAATGGGATACCTGCTAACGATCGCGGGGCTAACGCTTGCCGTCATCATGGGCTTGCACGTACGGGCCGCGCAATTCCTGATCCAGAGTTATGCCCTATTCCCCATGGGGTTGGTGCCAAGCTCGGCAGATTTGTCCCATTGGGGAGTGCGACAAATCTCACGCAGCTTTGGGTTGGCCTTCTCGCTGGCAACGCCATTCGTCATCGCCTCGTTGATCTACAATCTTGCACTTGGGGTTATCAACCGGGCCATGCCGCAATTGATGGTCGCCTTCGTGGGCGCGCCAGCAATAACGTTTGCCGGGCTGTTTCTGCTGTTTACGGGCGCACCATTGATCCTCTCTGTTTGGTCTGACGCGCTGATTGCCTTCTTCATGAACCCGATCGGAGGCCAGCGATGAGCGGTGCCGATGACGACAGCGACAAGTCATACGAGCCGACGCCGCAAAAGCTCCAAAAAGCCCGTGAAAAGGGTGAAGTTCCCAAGTCCAACGACTTGTCGGTTGTTGCGGCATATACCGGACTGCTGATCGCATTGTTGGCGGCAGGGCAGTACGCGGTCGCGCAATTGGGAACTCTGTTCATGGTCCTGATCGACCAATCCGACCAGATCGCGAACCTTCTGAACATGGGACCTGCGACAGCGACGGTTGCCGGAATTCTGAATGGCGCGTTACCACCCATTGCCGTGCTTTTCTGCCTGCCCGCGGTGGCCGTTCTGCTAAACCTGATTGCCCAACGCACGCTGGTGTTCGCCCCCAGCAAACTGAAACCAAAGCTTTCGCGGATTTCCCTTGTTTCGAATGCCAAAAACAAGTTCGGGCGCGGTGGCTTGTTCGAGTTCGCCAAGAGTGCAACCAAACTGGCGATTTACAGCCTGTGCCTCGCACTTTTCATCAAGTCGAATCTGGCCGAAATTCTGTCTGCCAGCGCGGCCCCGGCAAAGTCATCCATACTGCTGATGATGAACCTGTTGTTTCGCTTCCTGTTCATTGTGGTTGCCATCGCACTCGGCATCGGCGTTATCGACTTTCTGTGGCAATACGCCGAGCACATGCGCAAGAACCGCATGTCGCGCAAAGAGATCCAGGATGAAACTAAGGACGCCGAAGGCGACCCGTATGTAAAGCAACACCGCCGTCAACGTGCACAGGAGATCGCCTCGAGCCAGATGATGGCAGATGTTCCGGGCGCGGATGTTGTTATCGTAAACCCCACCCATTTTGCTGTTGCACTGAAATGGACCAGGGCTACTGGCAGCGCACCTGTTTGTGTTGCCAAAGGTGTGGATGCAGTAGCCGCTTCCATCCGTTCTGCTGCGGCTCAGGCCGGCGTTCCGATCCGCTCGGATCCTCCGACGGCGCGTGCGCTTCACGCAACTGTCGACATCGGGCAGGAGATCTCCGAAGAACATTTTCGCCCCGTTGCCGCTGCAATCAGGTTCGCCGAAGCGATGCGGAAACGTGCAAAGGAGCAGATCCGATGAAGGACACTCAGTTAAGCGGGCTGGACAAAATAGCCGACGTCGCTTTCCAGAAGCAATTTCAGACACTCCGCCCAATCCTCGAGGCCGAGGCCAGAATTCAGAACCAATTGGCGAAACTGGATCATCAGCTTGACCAGGTGCGCAAAGCCAGCGGTTGGACAGAAGGATATCAGATATCCGGGGCCGACATTCTTTGGAATGGCTGGGAATCTGCCACGCGCCGCGCGTTGAACATGCGACTTGCCCAAACGCGCGCTCAGAAACTGGCCGGTCTGGAGTCGCTCAGAATTGCGTTTGGCCGCAAACAAGCCGTCGCAACCCTGCGGGAGCAGCAGCTGAAAAGCCATCGGCAGGCCGTTGCCCGAAAGCAAACCCGTTAATGCTGGCCGGATCCGTACCGTGAAGCGACCTTCGTCAGGTATCTTGACGGTTCACGCTCATGATCAGCACTTTTGAAACATCTTCACCCAGTTCTTTTTTTGCCTCTTCCAACAGGGACTTACGCAAGACATCCAGATTTCGGGATTCGGTGAACGTCCCATCAAAACCCCCGTTATTTGCGTGATCAAACAGAACCTGAAGAAAGGCATCCCGCAGCTTGGGTTCAATGGAATAAAACGTTTCTTCAATTGCTGTGTTCGCCTCAATGCTGAGAGACAAAGTGACCATCGCTTCGATTTCGTCATCCCCAACCACCGGAACGACAAAATGTTTGGTCAACTTTAGATACCCATAGGCTGGCTTTTTTTCCTTGGACTTTTCAGACTTCACGTGACCGGCCTTCTCTTCTTTTGCCACTTCTTTTTCGGCGGCTGTTTTGTCGGGCTCGCCCGAAGGTGACAGAAACAGCCCGGCACCGATACCCGCACCCAGGCCGACAATCAGGAAAACGACTGGAACCAGTTTTGCAATCACGGTCGCACCTCAGAACGGCAAGAGTGAATCAAGAACTTGCTGGCCGTATCGGGGTTGCTGGACATCCGTAATCTGACCTCTTCCACCATAAGACACCCGCGCCGAGGCGATCTTGTCGTAGGTGACTTCGTTTTGTCGCGAGATATCCTGAGGGCGGACATACCCGGCCACCAAAAGCTCGCGCAGCTCAAAATTGACCCGCAACTCCTGCGAGCCGGAAATCGAAAGAACCCCGTTCGGCAGAACATCCAGAACCGTCGCGGCGACACGCAGGGTTAGTTTCTCGTTTCGCCTCACAGATCCCCGCCCAGAACTTGAGGAATCCGCTTCGATGGACACGGCTTCATCCAGCGATGCCCCGTCAGGTAAGTGTTTTTGCACGCGCTGGGGCAAACCAAAGAGGCCAGGAACCTCAAGGTTTTCCGAGCCTGATCTGGACCGTCTGGTGTTGTTTGATATCTCAGCTTTTTCATCCAACTCGATGACAACTGTTAGTATGTCACCTTTCTTGATCGCCCGCTGATCGCCCAGCAAGGATTGCTGCCCTCCGCTCCAAAGAGATGAGCGGTCAACGGTGCGTTGTGGTTGCGTGTGCAAGGGCAGACCCGGCCACAGCATGGCAACCTGCTCGGGAGATTCTTCGTTTGGTGTAAAACTCGGGGGCTTGCCAAGATGATCCAGACGACCACACGCGGCCAAAGACAAAGCTATGAGAAGGAGAGTTTTCGACAGTCCGGTCATCACTTAACCTCGACTTGGCCATCCGCGCGGATTTGGCCGGTTACAGTTGTTCTGGACGACAGGTTCATGACCCGGATGCGATCCCCAGCAGCGCCACGCCCCAAGGCGCGGCCTTCCGCAGTTATCGACAAGGCTTGGCGGTCGAATATCAGGACGACCAGATCGTTGCGGTCAACGATGGCGGGGGGGCGTACATCAATTTCTCGGACCGGCCTGCCGGGATACAGTGCCACTCGCGCCTCTTGCCCGATCAGAAGATCAGGGTCAGTCACCGCACCTAGGACATCCGTCGAGCTTGTTTTCAAATCCGCTGCGGAAATGATTTCCTTGGCCCGGATCGTGCGGGTTGGAACCACAATGTCAGCCTGTGCTGCGATTGGAGCCAGTAGTGCCAAACATATGCCGATCCCTCGCATCATCGCACCTGCGTTGTCGCGCTCATCATTTGATCCACAGCCGAGATGACTTTGGCATTCATCTCGTAGCCGCGCTGCGCCTCGATAAGTTCGGTTACCTCGCGCACTGCATCGACCGAGCTGTCTTCCAGATAACCCTGTCGCAATGTACCCAGCCCATCACTTCCCGGAGTTCCCAGCACCGGGGCACCCGACGCCTCGGTCTCCTTGAACAGATTGCTGCCAACGGCTTCCAGCCCCTTGGCATTCGAAAAGCTGGCAAGCACAAACTCACCCAGCAATTGCCCCTCGGGAGTGTCGTCGAAATATGCATAGACCTCGCCAGCGGCATTGATCGAAATTGACCGTGCGTCGTCGGGAACGGTGAGTTCCGGCGAAACCGCATAACCGTCGGAGGTGACAATGAGACCCTCTGCCGACCGCTTGAGGCTGCCGTCACGCGTATACGCGGACTGACCGCTGGGCAGCGTAACTTCCAGATATCCGCGCCCTTCGATCGCCACGTCAAGATCACTGCCGGTGGCTGACAAAGCACCTTGTTCCAGTTGCACGGTAACAGCTGCGGGCCGCACGCCCAGACCAAGTTGAATACCTGTCGGCAATACTGTTCCGTCCGAGGCGTTTACAGTTCCGGCGCGCGCCATCTGTTGATAATGCAGATCGGCAAATTCGGCCCGGCGGGCGTTGTAGCCAGTGGTGTTCATGTTTGCCAGGTTGTTGGAAATCGTCTCGACCCGCATCTGTTGCGCGGTCATTCCGGTGGCGGCAATTTTCAAGGCTCTCATGTCAAACTCTCCTTTTACCGTTCAGCGCATCAGCGCCTTGAGCGCCCCGCGCACGCGTTCGTCTTCGCTGTCAAGAAAGCTTTGTCCCAGCTCATAGGCGCGCTGGATTTCCACCAAGCGGGTCACCTGCTGCATAGCGTTGACGTTCGAACCTTCGAGAAAGCGATGCAAAACAACGGGTTCATCAACCGGGTCTATCGCACCATTGGCACGAAACCGCGTATTTCCTTCGCGGACCAGCTCCTGCGGATCAGCGACATTGAAAACGCCCAACTGGCCCAGAAACTGGCCGTTGACACTCAACGTCCCATCACTGCCGACATCAATCGAAGCTGCATCGGGCGGGATAAAGACCGGGGCACCGTTGGCATCCAGAACACGCGCACCATCCATCGCAACCAGATCGCCTTCGGCATTTGGCGAGAAACTGCCCGCACGCGTCAGCCGGTTGCCATCCGGGGTTTCAACCATGAAAAACCCGTCCCCTTCGATGGCGAAATCAAACTGCCCTCCGGTTTTCGTAAGCACACCTTGTTGCAACGATGTGTTGCGCGCCTCGGCCCGGCTCATGGAGAGGGACGGATTGTTCGGAATGTCCCGCACGTATTCCGAAAACACCAGCCCCTGCTGGCGATATCCGGTCGTGTTGGCATTTGCGATGTTATTCGCCACCAGTCGCATTTCATTCATTAGCCCGGACTGGCGGGACAGGGTGACGTAAGCCGTGTCCATCAGCGGCCTCCTGCAATCAAGGGAACAAGCGTTCCGGTAAAAAACGTAACAAGGGTCTGAGTCATGAACCCCATCGAAATCCAGAACACGATGACAATGGCGATCAATTTGGGAACGAAGGTCAGGGTCATCTCTTGTATCGAGGTCAGCGCCTGGAACAGACCGACAATCAGGCCAGAAACCAGAGCCACGGCAAGGATCGGGACGGATGTAATGACCGCAACCCACAACGCCTGACGAACGATGTCATAAAAAAGCCCTTCGCTGAGCATCGGGTCAGACCGGCATTCTCAGGATTTCCTGATAGGCTTCGACCACTTTGTTGCGGACGATCACTGCGGTTTCTACCGCCAGTTCGGTCTGGGCCAGCGCCTGAACCAGTGCATGGGGATCAGCCTGACCGACCATCGCAGACTGAGACATCTGTTCGCTGTGTCTGAGCGTGGCTGCAAAGTCCTGAAAGGTCGCCCTCAATCCTTGTGCCGCCCCGCCATGATCGGGATCGGCCTGTGTGGCAGAGCGTGCGCCGGCATAATTCTGCGCGGCGTTGAGTGATCGGATATCCATTCTGGCAGTCCTTATTTTCTGAGCAATTCCATCAGCGACGACGACATCTGCCGCGTCTGATCAAACATCTTTAGGTTGGCCTCATAACTGCGCTGGGCTTCCCGGGCGTCCGCGATTTCAATCATCAAATCGACGTTTGAGCCCTGGTAGTGACCACTTTCATCTGCCAACGGATGACCGGGGTCGTAGATGCGGCTCAGCGAACGCTGGTCAAGCGTCACTCGGCCAGCCTGCACCATGTCCCCACCGTTTTTCTGCACGGTTTCAAACGGTACGGTTTTGCGTCGATAGCCGGGCGTGTCCGCGTTCGAGATGTTTTCGGACACATGCCGCAACCGCGCGGATTGCGCGCGCAAAGCACTGGCTGACGCAACAAGGGAATGGGAAAAATCGCTCATACCTGCCGCCCCTTATCCGCGACCCAAACTGGTGCGCAGAATGTCCATTGAGGATTTGTAGATCGCCAGCGCTCGGTCGTGCTGTCGTTTGACCTCGACCGATTTAAGCATCTCTTCCTCAAGCGACACACCATTGCCATTGGGATCACCTGATGGGACAGCTTCAACCTCAGCCCAGGTTTGCGCACCGATACTGCCATGCAGATGGCCCGGCCGCGTGGCGTCCATGGTCACGTCATGCCCGGTGGTTTCGAAAGCTTTCTGAAAGGCCTCGATATCGCGCGGCTGATAGCCCGGCGTATCCGCATTGGCCATGTTGCGTGCAATGACCGCTTGCCGTTGCCCGGCATGGGTTGCCATTGCGTACGCTGTCTTAAAGACGTTCAGGTCATAGAACATCGGGGCTTCTCCCTCGATCAATTTCAATCAAGGCTTAACCCTGATTCCTTTAGAAACCGTTTTCAGAACTCAGTTGGAGACTCCACGATGTCTGATCTCGACCCGGTACTTCTGAAACACGAACTCGACAGGATGACCGCAGTCCGTCACGTGGGGCTGGTTACCGGCGTCGCACAGGGTCTGATCGAAATCGGTGGTTTGAACACGCATGCCCGGGTCGGGGATTTGCTGACATTGCGGCGGCGCGTCGGGTCCGATCTTGCGGGCGAGGTGCTTCATGTCAGTGCTGGCCATATCAAAATGCTTCCCAATGCGGCGCCCGACGGCGTGAGCCTGGGGGATCGCGTCTACCTTGACCCATCACCAGATTTTGCACCAGGATTGCACTGGCTTGGACGGGTAATCGACCCCTTTGGCAGACCCTTGGATGGAAAACCGTTGCTGAGCGGATCGCAGACGCGCGATATCATGCAGGCCCCTCCACCAGCCGTGGCACGCAAACCTTTGGGGCAGAGGATGGCCACCGGCTTGTCGGTTCTCAACACTGTGTTGCCCGTCGTACGCGGGCAGCGGGTGGGGTTGTTTGCCGGGTCGGGTGTCGGTAAGTCGACCCTGCTTTCCACACTGGCCCGGTCCATGCAGGCCGATGTCGTCGTAGTCGCTCTGATTGGCGAGCGCGGACGCGAGGTGAATGAATTTGTCGCGCAGGCCATTGGCCCCGAAGCCATGAAACGCACAATCGTGGTGGCCGCCACCTCTGACCAGTCGGCATTGGCGCGCAGGCGGTGTGCCTGGTCGGCCATGTCGACAGCCGAGTATCTGCGGGATCTGGGTTTGAACGTTCTTTTTCTGGCTGATTCCGTGACCCGCTTCGCCGAGGCGCATCGTGAAATCGCTGTTTCTATGGGGGAATCCCCGTCTTTGCGGGGATATCCACCCTCTGTCACCCCCCTGATCGCCAGTCTTTGCGAACGCGCAGGTCCCGGAACGCAGGAACAGGGGGATATTACCGCGGTATTCAGCGTTTTGGTGGCCGGCTCGGACATGGATGAACCCATCGCTGACATTCTGCGCGGCGTTTTGGACGGGCACATTGTACTCAGCCGCGACATCGCCGAACGGGGGCGTTTCCCGGCCATTGACGTCAGCAGATCTGTGTCGCGGAGCCTGCCGGGAGCCGCATCCGAGGCCGAGAACCAGATGATCACAGAAACCCGAAAACTCGTGGGCAGTTACGAGCAGTCCGAAGTGATGATCAAGGCCGGGCTATACGCCGAAGGGTCTGATCCGCTGCTGGATCAGGCCGTTCGCGTTCACGAGGAATTGGACGCCTTTTTTGCCAAACCGGAAGCTGAGGGAATCGAAAACAGCTTTAACCGCTTGTCATTGATACTGCGTCGTGCATCGATCAGCTTGCCACGCTAGGCAGAATTCCAAACAGTTTTAAGTATTAAGGCCACCTTAAGACCTGCGCTGCTAGGCAAAAAGTCGGGTGATAATATAGGTGGTGGAGATGGGTGCGCAGACCAATGCGGCGCCAATCATCATCAAGAAGAAGCGTGTGTCGGGTGGTGATGGTCACCACGGCGGTGCGTGGAAAGTTGCATATGCCGACTTTGTCACGGCCATGATGGCCTTCTTCATGTTGATGTGGCTGCTGAACGCGACAACTGAACAGCAACGCAAAGGGTTGGCGGATTACTTCGCCCCGACAATCCCCCTGAGCCCCGAATCCGGCGGCGGAGACGGTGCTTTTGGCGGCGACAGCATGTTGTCGGAAAAGACATTGCTGCGGGATGGTGCCGGGGCCAGCACCAAACACGCAACTGAATCCCGTCAGGCACGCGGGTCAACCGGTTTGGATGCCATCGGTGGTGGCAAAGGTGACACCGAAGACTTCTCGACGCTTGAAGCTCAGCTTTTGGGGCGAACCGGTGAAAGCGAGGTGTCGGACAAGCTTCTCAGGCATATCGTGACACGCGTCACCGACGAAGGATTCGTTGTTGAGCTATTCGATACGGACACCCAGCCACTGTTCGACCCCGGTTCAGGGAAACCAACCGGGATCTTGCGGGCGCTTGCTTTGATCATAGCGCGTTCTTCGGATCTCGTGACCAACCCGATTGCTGTCACAGGCCATGTCAGCGCATCTCCTGTTGTGCAGGTTCGCAATACCGCCTGGGAACTGTCCACTGCCCGGGCGCAATCAGTCCGCCAGCTGTTACAGGACAAAGGCGTAGCGGCAAGCCGGATGGATCGCGTCACAGGTCATGCTGACCGAAAACTCTTCACCGACAATCCGATGGCGGTTCGGAACAACAGAATCGAAGTGATATTTCTGCGGCGACCCTAAAGGATAGAACGCATTTTACCTGTTAGCGCGCTGTTAAGGGGCAGCGCGTTACCTGTTGCATCGAAGCTTGACGCAACAGAAGGGCGCGCCAATGACAATTTCCTCTTCGCTGAATGCCGGTGTGGCGGCGTTGAAGGCCAACGCCAACAGGTTGGCAACGATTTCCGACAACATCGCAAACTCTTCGACCTACGGATACAAACGAGTGGAAACTGACTTTCATTCGATGGTCACGTCTGGCCAGGGTGGCAGTTACTCGGCAGGGGGCGTGCGCACGACCAGCCAGCGCATGATTGATCAGCGCGGATCACTGGTGACCACCAGCAACTCTACCGATCTTGCAGTGCGCGGACGCGGCATGTTGCCGGTACGATCCAGCTCGCAGGTCGGCGCAAATTCGAACGAGATGTTGCTGACGACCACAGGTTCCTTCCGGACTAACGACGAAGGATATCTGGTGACCGAATCCGGCCTTGTTCTTTTGGGATGGCGTGCTGCGGCAGACGGGTCCATCCCGCCCGTTCCACGCGACACGCCCGCCGCGCTTGAACCAATTCAGTTGAGCGTCAACCAGTTGTCCGGTGCCCCGACAACAAAGATGAACCTGCGTATGAACCTTCCCGCAACGGCAACAGATGCGGGTGCGCCGGGCGACACACAGCCTTTATCGGTCGAGTATTTCGACAATCTCGGGAAATCCGAAAGTATTGATATTCAGCTGATCCCGACCGTTCCCGCAACTGGCAGCAGCAATGAATGGACCATGGTTCTGCGCGATTCAGCATCCGGTGGCGCGATTATCGGGGAGTACACTTTGACCTTTACCGATAATCGAACGGCTGGTGGTACGCTGGCCAGCGTCACTCCTGTATCCGGTGGCGCTTACGATCCGGTAACCGGCAGTGTCATGGTCAATGTCGCTGGCGGCCCGATGGAGGTCAATATCGGACTGATCGGCGATTCCGATGGCATTACTCAGCTATCCGATACATTTGCTCCGGTTTCAATCACGCGCGATGGATCTGCCGTTGGTACGATGACCAGCGTTCAGGTCGATGAAAGTGGCTATGTCTATGCATTCTACGATACCGGTGTCAGCCGCCGAATGTTCCAGATCCCGCTGGCCGATGTTCCCAATCCCAACGGCCTGACAGCGCTGGACAGTCAAACCTACGCGCCTTCCCGCGAAAGCGGCACGTTCTTTCTGTGGAACGCGGGCGAAGGCCCAACCGGTGATATCGTTTCCTTCGCACGCGAAGAATCCACCACGGATGTGGCAACCGAGCTGACATCTCTGATCCAGACACAACGCGCCTATTCATCCAGTGCCACGGTGATCCAGACGGTGGACGAGATGCTTCAGGAAACGACCAACTTGAAGCGCTGATCCAGGCGCTGACCAAAGGAAAGGAGCGGCCTCATGAATATGTCGACGGCACTCAATAACGCATTGGGTGGGCTGACAGCGGCCAGTCGCGGGGCGGCTGTGGTCTCGGGGAATATCGCGAATGCCCTGACACCGGACTATGCGCGCAGGTCCCTTGAACTGGCGACAAGTCCCATATCTGGCAATGGCGTGCGTGCGGTTGGGGTAATCCGGCATCAGGACCCGGTTCTGACGGCCAACAGACGGTCGTCAGACGCCGAGCTTGCCTTTCAATCCTCCATTTCGGATTTCCGCTCACGGTTCGAAAACCTTGTAGGAACAGCAGACAGCACGCCATCCCTTGCCAGCCGTATGTCTGCCTTGGAAAACAGCTTCATCACCGCAGCCAGTCTACCCGACTCGATCGAAAGACTTGATCAAGTGGCGCGCGCGGCGCGCGACCTTACGGCAGAGCTTAACGCGGCTTCTGAGGGTGTGCGACAGGCACGCTCGGACGCGGACCGCAAGATAGGCGATCAGATCGAAAGCCTGAACCTGGTTCTGAAAGACATCGAAGTTCTGAACGCAAAGATTCCGGCCATTCAAAATTCCGGCGGCGATATCGGGGCCTTGCTGGATCAACGGCAAGTCCTGATCGATCAGGTCAATACTTTGATCCCGGTCAACGTTGTGCCACGTGCCAACGATCAGGTATCGCTCTATTCAGACGGCGGGTTGATACTTCTTGAAGGTAAGGCGTCCGAGTTCACCTTTTCCACGACCGGTGAGACGAAACCCCACATGACGGTTGCAAATGGTCTCCTGTCCGGATTGGCTATGAACGGCAACCCGGTACGCACCAGCGGGGACACTGCGCAAATCCGTGGCGGCGCGTTGATGGCCCAGTTTTCAATTCGCGATGAATTGGCGGTTGAGGCGCAGCTGCAGCTTGATACCGTTGCCCGCGATCTTATCGAACGATTTGAAACGCCGGGCTTGGATCCCACGGCACTTGCGACAGATCCCGGTCTGTTCACAGACAACGGAAATCGGTTCGACCCGACAACCTTTGTCGGGCTGTCATCGCGCATTTCGATGAATTCGGTTGCGGACCCCGACAACGGCGGGAACAGCTGGAAGCTCCGCGCCGGGCTGGGTGCCGCTACGCCGGGCGATCCCGGACAAGCGTCGCAACTGCGTGCTTTCGGTGCCATTCTGAATGATGCGCGCACCGTACCTGGCGGGCTGTTTGGCACTGGAAACATGCGCGCCGCCGAGTTGACCGAGGCGCTTATGTCGAAAGCCGGGGCGCAATCCCACGCTGCAGAGCAGCGGAAGGTTTTTGCCAGCAACAGCCAACAACAAATGTCACAGATTGAGGCCGAACAAGGCGTCGATACGGATCAGGAATTACAGCGCCTCATGCAGATCGAACAGACATACGCAGCAAACGCGCGTGTCATTTCGGTCGTCGATGAGCTTATGGAAACGCTTCTGAGGTTATGAGCATGAACTTGACTGCTATCGGCGATCTGGCGCGCGGTATGACCCTTCGCACCCGCGCCACTGAAATCAAAACACAGATTGAAACTCTCTCTTACGAGATGTCCACCGGCAAAGTGCAGGACATATCCGGCCGACTTGGCGGAGATTACTCTCAGATCCTGGACCTGGACCGTTCGCTTGCCAGACTCGACGCCTTTGGCATCGCCACAGCCGAAGCGGCCCTGTTCACGGATGCCATGCAGTTGAGCCTGAAGACATTTGGAGATTCGGTTGGCGAAATAACCGCGTCTCTGTTGGCCTACGGAACGGCCAATCAGCCGGTAAATCATGCGCAGGCGTCAGATCATGCCAGGAATGAGCTCGACACGATGGTATCGGCGCTCAACACGCGAGTTGGTGGGCGCAGTCTGTTTTCGGGTACAGCCACGGATGTCTCGCCACTGCCCTCGACTGACACGCTGTTGGCTGCGTTGAAGACACAACTGACGGGGGCTGTGACCGTCGCCGACATACGCTTGGCTGCCGACACATGGTTCAATAGCCCTGCCGGGTTTGACGCCATGATTTATCAGGGTGCGAGCACCACACTCTCTCCTATGCAGATCTCGGAAAATGAAAGCGTTACGCTGCCACTCACGGCAACCGACCCGGCATTCAAGGCGGCCCTAAGGGATGTTGCAACAGCGGCATTAGCCACCGACAATACGTTGGCTCTTTCTTCCGACCAGCGCACCGCCCTGTTCACCCAGCTGGGCGTCGATCTGGCCAACGCACAGGATGCCACAGTAAACTTGCGGGCCCAGGTCGGCAGCGCCGAGGGCCGCATCGAACAGGCCGCCACGCGAAATTCGATGGCCCGAACCAGTCTGGAATTCAGCCGGAACGAGCTGATCGCAGCAGATCCTTATGAAACAGCGGCGAAATTGCAAACGGTGCAGTTTCAGTTGGAAAGCCTCTATTCGGTAACCGTTCGCAATGCGAACCTTTCGCTGGTGAATTTCCTGAGATGAGGGCGCTGATACTTCTCCTGATCCTTGTTCCCGGTATAGCCTGGGCGGGGGCAATCCGCCTCAAGGACCTTGTCGATTTCGACGGTGTACGGGGTAATGATCTTGTGGGTTATGGCCTGGTTGTCGGTTTGAACGGAACCGGCGACGGATTGCGCAACTCTCCTTTCACCGAAGAGATCATGTCCAACATCTTGGAGCGTTTGGGTGTCAACGTAACGGGCGAGGATTTCCGGCCCAAGAATGTGGCAGCGGTTTTGGTGACAGCCAGTCTGCCGCCTTTCGCCAGAGTCGGCGGCCAAATTGATGTAACGGTTTCGGCGATAGGCGATTCAAACAGTCTGTTGGGTGGGACACTGGTTATGACCCCACTAAACGCAGCAGACGGGCAAATCTATGCGGTTGCACAAGGCACAATCCTTGCAGGTGGCGTTTCCGCTGAAGGAGAGGCTGCGTCGGTCGTGCGTGGGGTGCCAACCTCGGGTGTAATCCCGTCCGGCGCGCGTGTTGAGCGTGAAATTGAGTTCGACTTGTCAACTTTAACCCAAATGCGCCTTGCGTTGAGAGAACCCGATTTCACCACGGCCGCGCGTATCGAATTCGCCATAAACACCGAGTTCAACAGAGCTGTAGCAATCATGCGCGATTCAGGCACGGTTGAACTCAACATTGCTGCAACTCAGGCAGTGTCGACGGCCCATGCCATTGGGCGTATCGAGAATATTCTGGTCGAGCCGGAAGCAAAGGCGCGTGTGGTGGTCGATCAGCGCTCTGGCACCATCGTAATGGGGCAGGAAGTCCGGATATCGCGTGTGGCTGTCTCTCAGGGTAATCTGACCCTGACAGTTCAGGAAGCACCGATTGCCGTGCAACCCAATCCGTTTGCCAGGGGCGAAACAGTGGTCGTTCCGCGCACTATTGCAGGGATCGAAGAGGAAGAAGGAACCGGCCTTGCCGAAATCCCCGAAGCTACGACCCTGTCCGAGGTTGTCGCAGGTCTGAATGCGCTGGGGGTATCGCCCCAGGATATGATCGATATCTTGAAAACCATCAAAGCGGCGGGCGCCTTGCACGCAGAATTTGTTGTCAGGTAGCCGATATCTTTGGTCCAACGGGTGTGCCACAAACACGCCCGTGACGTTAAGGCCTATTTCGATTTCCAGCTGTCCAGCCAGCGCTGAAATCTGTTTCGGCGTTCTTCAATCGCGTCACCGGCCGCATAAAAGCCGTCTTCCACATTCTCGATCATCGGATCAATTCGGGCCTTTCGGAACCTGCGCCAGCGCACCCAAACCGCCCAGACCAGCGCGGCGAAAATTGTCAGGAAAATGATGTTGAACCAGGGAATAACCTGCACATCCGGCCCGTCCACATGTTTGATGAAAATGGCGTTGGGAAAGATCGACATGAACTCGTTGCGCCACCCGTAATGGGTCACGACCACCCATTTCGGGTTTTCCTTGGTCGATTTCGCATCATTGGCTTCGGTGTAAAGGTTCGCCGTGTCGAACTTGAAGTAGGGTGGCCACCCCCACCCGGTGTCTTCGTTTCGGTACACGATCGGCTTGCCATTTTCGCGCACAGCCTGAATGAATTGCACATCCCGGTTGGACAGGCTGGTGGATTGGTCTTCGGGTTCGGACCAGAAAATCCGTGTCCAGTCGTTCAGATCCTGCCGCTCTTCGTAGGTGTTTACGATACGCACAACATCATGTTGCGGCAGCGAGTATTGCAGGATCACGGCGATCGTTCCCCAGAAGATGATGATGAACGCCCATTTCACATAGGCCATGCCTAAACCCTCACATGTAATTCACGATGTAGATCAGTGCGCCAATCGCCACCCATGGCACAATATAGACACCCAGGATCAGTTTGCGCCGGAACGAATTGTCATACACATGCAATCCGCGTTCGACAAAAGCGTCCTTGTTGCCTGTCTTGCCCTTCTCATCCCACCAGCTTTCCAGTTTGCGACGGCGTATCCCGCGCGAGTAGAAAGACAGCGCGACATAGGCGATCGACTGGATCACCAACAAGATCAGCAAAAGGCGCAATAACCCGAACATTTCAGCCTTTCCTTACCGAACCCCACGGACCAACACGCGCGATTATGTCATCGCTGACCCGGTCTTCTCCGCTCATATCCGGCTCATGGCCGAACAGCGCGGCACGGGCCCCTTGCTTGTCCACCTGATACTCGCGCGCGAGGAAGTCGGCAACATAGGCTTTCTTGCTCTCGGGCCATCTGGAATAGGTGCTATAGAACAGCTCTTTGTGGCAAATGAACATCTGGCGCGGGTCCAGCGGGGCCAGTTCGGCCAGCAGCATGTTCACCAGATCACGGTTCGGCGTGTCAGCGGCGCGCAAAGTGTAGAAATAAGCCGGATGATCCGACGTGATACGCGGCCACGGCCCCCCGTCGCTTGCCCAGCGCAACAGTTGCGCAAGGCCGTGATAGGCTTCGGGCAAGCCATCCGAGTGAGTGCGCGCCAACCGCCGCATATCGCTTCGGTCCAGCCCGGTCAGGTCGACATCCGCATCCGCCGCCGCATCGACAGTCAGGAAATCCATCTTCTGCTGCAGGATTGCGGCGGCGTCTACACCGCGCGCCTTGACGATGGGTTCGACCAGATCATTGTAATCCAGAAACTTGGCAATCTGGTTCCGCTGCAACGGGTCAAAAACGTATTTGATCGGCAAATCGCCAGGTTTTTCACCCATGCAGATCGCCGCCGGGTGATCCAGGTCCGGGAACAAGTACAGCCCGCCGAAATGCGCCGTCCAGAAGTTGCGTTGCTCAAAATCCGTGTGGCGCAGATGGACGGGGTTGCGCGTGACGTCGCCGGTCTCCTTGGCGGTCTCGATCATCCTGGCGATCAGCACATCGTCGAACCAGGCGTCCTCGGCGGTTTTGAAGCGTTCGACCATACCCGCCAATTGCTGCGCCTTGCGCAAGGTGCCGCCTGCGGTGTCGGCCTCAATCTCGATCTTGCGCAGATTAAACAAATCACGGGGACTGCTGAGCTTGAAGACCGAGTTCACCAGCTCTCCGGCCACCGCATCAGTGGCGGTCAGGGCAAACAACTGCGCCTCATTCATCTCGATGAATTCGCGCAGGATATCGCGCGAGGTCGAGAATTTGACGTTCAGCAAAGGCGCGCGTTTCTGCTCGGTCGTCAGCAGGATGAACTGCCGGTTGACCCCGTTGGGGTTGAGGTAGAGCTCATCCTCCAACTCAATCCCCACCTCCGGCGAATAGCCCGAGATATCGACATGAAAATCCGAAAGCTGAGTGGTCTTGCCCGCCAGATGCTGCAGCGCGCGGTTATACCGCTCGACTAAGGCCGGGCTGGAGATGTGGATGAGGTTGCCAAACATCAGGCCTTTTTTGATGAGGCGGATCATGGCGTGAGCTTACTGTTGTTCTTAAGGCGTGCGGTTTCCGACTTGCAATGACCCATTACGAGGCACTCCTATTATCGCGGAAAGCTCTTCTTAGCCTAATTGTCAAGGCGATGAAAAACACAGGAAGCCATAGAACTATCGCCCAACCAAACTGTTCGTACTCATCGAAAACTGGGCAAGGCAATCCACTCGTAAATGGATCGCCGCAAGGCCCTCTAGCGAACACGGTTGCATAGACGTAAGCGAAGAATGTCAATATTGTCATGACCAAAGTTGTGAGCACAACGTCGGTTACTACCGCCAAAACAATGTGCACTTTTTCGAGTGACTTGAACCAAAAAAGCGCCGCAAAAGCGAAACTCAAAAGCGAGAGAAGTACTAAGGCGAAAAAATAAGGTTGGAAGACGGTCCAAAAAGTCACCCCTTCCCCTCCAGATACCGCCGCTTGGCCTCTTCCATCCGGCCCATCTCACGCACCGCGTAGTCGATGGCGACCTCGTCGCTCTTGTCGGCATAGCGGAACTCGCTGTCGGCGTAGCGATTGATCTCCTGTATCACCATTTCCACCGTGATAGGCTGGCGTAGATCTTCGATCATCGCCTTCTTGGTGTCGTAGTCGCGGAACAGGAACAGGTCGGGGTTTTCCATCCATTCGTCGGGCAGTTCGAAATCCATCGCGCGCACCTTGACTGCGTCGGTGATGTTCTTGATCGCGCGACCGGTAAAGCGCTCATCCGCCTGCTGGATCGCCTTGAGGTAGGTGCCCAGCTTGGCGATTGTGTCCATCTGACCGATCACGCCCGAGACCCGGTCATAGACCTGCAACAAAGCATCCTCATGCGGGCGGGAATGGCTTTCGAAACTGGCGGCGACGGCCTTTTTGATTTCCTGCGCGGCGTAAGCCTCGTGTTCGCCCAGCGGGATGTCGTGGTTGCGACCCATCAGCAGGTGCAGGATGTCGATGTAATCCTCGCGCGTCTGCGGCCCGTCCACCAGAAACCGGGCGCCCGCCCGCTGGCGCAGGGCGTCGTCCACATTCTCGGGGTAGTTCGAGAACATGCCAAAGGTACAGTTGCCGCGCACGACGGTATTGGCACCGGCAAAGCTCTCCATTAGCACGGCGGTAATCTCCAGCTGCCCGGCTGACGACTGCCGGTCGCCGCGCTTGCCCGCGAGCTGGTCGATATCGTCGATGGTGCCGAACCCGATGACCGAGGGGTCGATGATCGTGTTGATAAAGGCCTTGGCGTTCTGGCCGGATTTGCCCTGATAACTGTCGATATTGTCGGTGCTCAGGTTCTGATAGCGGAACGGATAGCCTGCGTTCTGGCAATACTCGTTGATCAGCCCGGCCATCATCTGGATCAGCGTGGTCTTACCGGTGCCCGGCTTTCCGTCACCCATGAAGGTAAAGATGAACCCGCCAAGTTCCGCAAACGGGTTCAGGCGGCGGTCGAAATCATAGGCCATCACCATCTTGGCCAGCTTCATCGCCTGATATTTGGCGATATGGTTGCCGACCACTTCGTTCGGCTTCTTGAACGTCATGGTCAAGGTGGTGGATTTGGCCTTGGAGGCCGGCTCGAACCCCCGGATCGTCAGATCGTCGGCCTCGATATGCCAGGCTGCGTTCTGGAACGGGGCCAGGTAACCTGCGGACCCTGCGCGCAGGGCTGACTTCTCCATCAGTTGCTCGGCATAGGCACTGGTGGCGGCGATCAGGTGGGCATCGTCCGAGGCGTATTTGGCCAGCGTCTGGTCCAGTTCCCACAACGCGCCGTGCAGGGCAAGTTGGCCGTTGTCTGTCAGGACCTCTTCGATCTCACCAATATCAACCGTGGTCTCACCCAGATGCGAGGACAACAGATAGGCCAGCGCATTGCCGAACGTGTGCATCGTGATCAGCGCTTCGGCTGTCAGAACCTCTGAAAACTCGGTCTTCCGCGCGGTAGGCAGATCCCCGGCAAGGTTCGCGCGTTTCAGATCGGCAAGCGGGGTCTGTTCCGCATAAGTATCGGCCACGGCCAAAGCGATTGCGATGGCGCGGCGGATCGCCTGTTGTGCAGTTGCCTGCGGCGGCGAAACCAAGGCGTCACCATCGTCCGAGGCTTCGATCCTCTCAACCAGATGCACCCCGTCTGCGCGCACGGTCCGGCGTGTCACCAACCCCGGTGTCGTCGAGCGAAACCGCCGACCAGTCGATACGCCTGGTGAGCGTTCAACGGTGGTTTCCACGGCTTTGGCAATCCGCGGCGCGTGTTCGAACCCGTTCAGCAAAGCGGTTGCTGCCGGATAATGCTTGCGAATGTCGTCTTCGCGCAATTCCATCTGATCTGACGTCAAACTCATCTCAAAAACCGCCCTTGCTTCATCTTTTCTAAAATACTCTCGCCGAAGGCGAAAATTAGTACCTCAAAACCTGCCCCGCATTGCTGACGACGAACTTGCGCACATCTGCAAACCCCGGCGGGTTGCGTTCAGCCAGCACCTGAAACGGGCGCTGTGGCAGGATGATCGAGCGTTGGGTGCGGGTGGCGCCGGTTTCGGCCCCCTGCCCGCCGAAAGGATCCAGCGCAAAGACCTCGCGCTCGACAGTTGAAAACCAGCCCGCGCGCTCCTCGATGACCTCTTCGCTGTGCAGCTCTTCGGTGGTCCAGGCCAGCGCCCAATCCTGCCCTTGCGGAGATTGCGCATCCTCCAACACCTGCCGCAAAGGGCCGGATTGTTCGGTATAGGCCGAGGAATACATCGGCCCCACATGGATGCGACGCAGGTGTTTGGGGTGCAGGTCGTCGAAATCCTGATCAAAGCCCTTGGCGATCGTCACCAGTTTCAGCCCGCCCAAGGATTGCGCCATCAGATGGGCCTGCACTTCGGGCCAGCGGCGTTGGTCCTTGGGCAGGGCGGTTTTGCCTGTGTCCTCCAGCTGCATCAGATAGATGACGGGCAGGTTGACCTGACTGTCATAGACCGCCCAGTGGATCATGAACTTGCGCCGCTCGCCCTCATTCCCGATCCAGTGACATTCGGGATCGTTGCGCGCCCAGAACAACTGACCCTTAAGCAACTCTTCGTAATAGAGCCTTTGCGACAGCGCAAACTGCAGCTTGGTTGGAATTTCCCGGTCGCCAATGATCGTGCGGACCATGTCGGTTTTCAGGTCATCTTCCGAGGGCATATTCGCCAAATGCACATGCGCCTGTTGCGCGTCATTGGCCATGGTCAGCAACTCGGCAGCCACCGGAAACCCGCTGTCGCGCTTGTCCATGGCGAGGCTGCCAAAGAACCGCCCCGTATCGCGCCCAACCAGCAGGTATTTCATGCTAAGCGCGCGAAAGGTGTAGAGCAGCCCCGAGAGGTAGCGCGACACGATCCGCACCTCTTGCTTGCTGATCGCGCCCTCGGCCTCCATCGTCGCCGCCACGCGCAGGAGGTGGACGGTGATCACCTCGAATTTGCGGAAATAGCGGCGCGAGGCGAAGGTGTCGGTCAGGCCGACATGGTCTTGGGTGGGGTTAGTCATTTTCTTTTAGATCCAAAGTCTTGGATGCCAAACAAATTCCTTAAGGACGGCGGCCAACTAGCTGTCATTCTGTCCAAGAGTTTTAGGTTGGTAACAAACACCCAAACTATCCCAAACCACGTCTGCACAAACAGATACGCAAAACCTATCGTCCATATCGCTGCGGGAATGTACCAAAGGTACTTGGCAGAACCTTCAAGTTGGAACACCGGAAGGTCTTTCGCCAAGTAAGCAAAGTAAAGCGACAAGACTAATGCTGCCAAAACTCCGATGTATTTGACTACGGGGTTTCTGAGCATTACCCACCATACAAATTCTTATCATGCTTCTCGACAATCGAGGCAAACCGGCGGGCAAAGCGTTCATCCGCCTTGGCCTTTTTCTCCAGCACATCGCGAGCAAAGACCATGTGGTCCTCGTGTGCCTCAAGCATGTCGGCCATCTTCTGGTTGGTCGCGGTGCCGATGGCGGCCATCGCCGTCTGCGCCTCTTGGTCCGTCTGCACGCCGATCTCGTTGATGCGGTGGGCCACGTCCTGTTGCTGCGCGGTTTTCAGCGATTTTGTCAGGGCGTCATACAGCACCACGCGTTGTTGCGTGTCTGTCTGCAGCTTGTTGATCAGCACCATCTGCGTCGCCGCCTGGTTCTGGAGTGAATCGACCCAGGTCTTACCCTTTTCGATATAACGCTCCAGCGTCTGAGACTTGGCCAACTTGACCTGCTCTTCCTGAACCTTGGCGTTGTATTGCTTGTTCAGCTCGGCCAGCTGAGTTTCCAGCTGGGTGCGCGCGGCGGCGTCCTGTTCGACACTGATCTTGTTTTCCAGCGTGATAATCGCCGGGTCCATGCCCTGGATCTCGGCCCGCAGTGCTTCCAGTTCGGCCACGGTTGCCTCGCGATCGTCCAGCGTGCCTGTCAGGTTATCCTCGACCTTTACGCGTTGCTCTTCCAGCACAGTCAGCTGCCCTTGCAACAGCTTCACGATCACATCGGATTTGGCGATCAGGTCCTGCAATTTGTCGTCGATATTGGCCGTTCGCATCCGCTCTTGCCGGAGCGACTCGGATTTTCCCTTGGAAAAGATGCCGACAAACGACTCCCACCCGGTTTTCGAGCGCATCTCGTCGAAATCCTTGGAAAACGCGTTGGTAACATCGTCCAGACCCATGATCAGCTCGGCGATGTTGGCGTTCATCACCTCAGTATGGGCGTGAACATCCTCAAGCGTGGCATTTTCGATGTCGATATCGGCCTCGGCCGTTCCAATCTTGGCCCGCGCCGCTTCGATCCGTGAGGTCAGCCCCTCAATCTGCGACTGGCTTTCGCGCACTTTCGTTTGCGTTTCTTTGATAAGCGCTTCGAATTGCTGGTTCGACATCTCTGCTGTCCTTTTTTCTTTAATTACCCAATAAGATAGGGAATGTTACGGTCATTTACATCCCCTTGAGTCCAAAAATCACGCAAACTCTGGCAAACTTGGGGTGGAAAGGAAAGCCACGTGATCGCAACCTGACGTAGAACTCAACGCTGCGACTATGCTGCAACGATTGGGCCTGAAAATAATTTGATCAAATCTGGGCTGATCGACCCGCATCGGTGGACATAGACAAAGCCCTCAACACCTGATTGGGTGCGGCAACTCAACTTCTGCGCGGAGAATGACATGCTGGACGCAACGACCGATCTGAAATCAATTCTGAAGAATCCTGACTTGCTTGTAACCAAAGCCTATATCGGTGGTCAGTGGGTGGACGGTGACAACGGAACTTTCGACGTGACCAACCCGGCCCGGGGCGATGTGGTGGCCAAAGTGGCCGATGTCAGCCGAGCGCAAGTCGCCGGAGCAATTGCACAGGCCGAAGCCGCGCAAAAGGAATGGGCCAAGTTGACCGGCAAGGAACGAGCGGTGATCCTGCGGCGCTGGTTCGACCTGATGATGGAGAACGCCGAAGATCTGGGCAAGATCCTGACCGCGGAGCAGGGCAAACCACTGGCTGAGGCCATCGGCGAAGTCGGCTATGGTGCCTCCTTCATCGAATTTTTCGGGGAAGAGGCCAAGCGCGTGTATGGCGAGACCATCCCGGGGCATCAGCGCGACAAACGGATCATGGTGCTGAAACAGCCCATTGGTGTAGCGGCCTCGATCACACCCTGGAACTTTCCCAACGCCATGATCACTCGCAAAGCAGGACCTGCGCTGGCGGCGGGGTGTGCTTTTGTTGCCCGCCCGGCGGCAGAAACGCCACTTTCCGCGCTGGTTCTGGCGCGTCTGGCGGAACAAGCCGGCGTGCCAGCTGGCGTGTTCAACGTAGTGCCTTCTTCCCAGGCCAGCGAGATCGGCAAGGAGTTTTGCGAAAACCCCGGTGTACGCAAGCTGACCTTTACCGGCTCGACCGAGGTGGGGCGCATCCTGCTGCGGCAAGCTGCTGATCAGGTCATGAAATGTTCGATGGAACTGGGCGGCAATGCACCCTTTATCGTGTTTGATGACGCGGATCTGGATGCTGCGGTCGAAGGCGCGATGCTGTGCAAATTTCGCAATAACGGCCAGACCTGTGTCTGTGCCAACCGCATCTATGTACAGGCCGGTGTTTACGACGCGTTCGCTGCCAAACTGAAAGCGGCGGTCGAAGCCCTGAAAATCGGCGACGGTCTGGCCGAGGGCACCACAACCGGTCCGCTGATCAATGCCGATGCGGTCGCCAAGGTGGAAGAGCATATCAAGGATGTTACGGACAAGGGCGGCGCCGTTCTGACCGGCGGCTTGCCTCACGATCTGGGCGGTACGTTCTTTCAGCCGACCATCGTGACCGGAGTGACTCAGGACATGATGGTGGCGCAGGACGAAACCTTTGGCCCGCTGGCCCCGCTGTTCAAGTTCGAGGATGAAGATGACGTGATCGCAATGGCGAATGACACAATCTTTGGCCTGGCCTCGTATTTCTATGCAAAAGATCTGAGCCGCGTCTACAAAGTGGCCGAAGCGCTGGAATATGGCATTGTCGGCGTGAACACCGGCATCATCTCGACCGAGTTGGGCCCGTTCGGCGGCGTCAAGCAATCCGGTCTGGGTCGCGAAGGCAGCCACCACGGCATGGAAGACTATCTTGAGATGAAATACGTCTGCATGTCGGTCTGATCTGGCGGCCATCGCCTTGGGGCGGTGGCCATTCTGCCCACAGGCGAAGCGTTGTTCCGGTCAAACGGGCCGGTGACGGCTGGGCAATGACCTTATTTCACCAAGCATGAATTCCCTGCGGGCAAGCTTCGTGGGGACTTTTCTATAGGCCCGATCCGATCCCAAACTTACGTCTTCTCCTCTTTGGCTATCACGGTCGTTACGGTGCGCGTCACCCGACTTCTGGTGATTGCAATCGCTCCTAAAACCAAAGCACAGGCTATGGCTTGCGCAGTAGTGATTGCTTCTCCAAACGCAAAGAACCCGACTGCAAACATCGTGGGCAATTCAATGCTTCCGACAACTGCAGTTTGAGAAGCGCCGATCAGCGGCGAACAGATCGTGTAGACAAGCTGCGGCACAAGCGCCGTGACCAATCCAATTCCAATGATCAGAACCCAATCGGACTGACCGTCAGGAAGCAGCGTGGAAACGTCTGCACTCAGCATCAAAGGCAAAAGCCCAAGAACCGATCCCAGCGACACCGAGGCGATACGTGCAAGTGGCGCAATTCGGGACAACCTGTGGACCAAAACAGAAATCCCGAAGCCAAAACCAAATGGCGCAGCCAGCGAGATTAAAAGCGTAGGAATGTGCTCGAACGGAACGGATGCTGGCGAGCCTGCTATGATGGCAGCCAGAATGATGAGGCCAGACGCAAGAAACGCGCGCCTTGTGGGAGTATCTGCGAACAAAGCCCACGCAATGATCAACGTGAAAACCGGATATGTCATATAGAGCACGCCCACCGTCGATGCGGGCAGTGTCTTTAAGGCTGTGACATATCCAATCCAGCCAAGCCCCATCACCACTCCGACCGCAAGACCCCAACAAATCTCGCGCCAGGCTTTTCGGTGTACGATGAGCACTGGCAGTAACAAAACCGCTGGAACGATGTAGCGATAGAATGCGACCGCGAAAGGTGCAACGCCCTGCTCAGTCAGCCCCCTGCTGAAATAGGGAACAAGCCCGAAACAGATTGAAGCAAAAAGAACGCCAACAACCGCAAGCGGTTGCGGAATAGCCGGTCTGGTCTGCGTGGATGTCGTCGACATCTGCAAGTTCTAGCACAGGTTCGCGATGAGTGTAGCCGAGTTTACCGGGCCGACGCATTGATGAGCATAGGCGCTGACATCAAAAAACAACGCCCCGCGTCTGGAGGAACGCGGGGCGCGGGTGTTGCGGCAGTCCGGGAGGAGGAGACTGCCGCCAGGCTTTCAAAGCCTCAGTTCACGGCCTTGGCGTCAACCACGTCTTTTTCGATGGCTTTAGCCGAGGTAATTTCGATCCGGCGCGGTTTCAGGGCCTCGGGCACTTCTCGCTTCAGGTCGATGTTCAGCATTCCGTTTTCATGGCTTGCGCCGGTGACACGGACATGATCGGCCAGAGCAAAGCGACGCTCGAACGCGCGGGTTGCGATGCCGCGATGCAGATAGCTGCGGCTCTTGTCCTCGGATGCCTTCTTACCGGCAACAACCAGCGAGTTTTCTTTCACTTCAACGGACAGGTCGCTTTCCGAAAAACCAGCGACGGCCACCGAGATACGGTACGTGTCGACATCGGTTTTTTCGATGTTGTAGGGCGGATAGCTTGGCTGTGCCACATCATTGGTCAGAACGCGATCCATCATGTCGGCGATCTGGTCAAAGCCAATGGTGGCGCGGTGCAGCGGTGCAAAATCAAATGTACGCATGTGTCATATCCTCAGTCTTGAGCGATTCACGATCTGGCCCTCCGGCTGGACGGACCAATGTTAATGACGGACCCCGTTGTGGCGATCCGATATCAGTGACATGGGAAGCGATTTGACCGAGTTCAACCCCCGCCGGAGCTGATGAATTTCGCACCAGACCCGGACGTGCCGGACCCAGCCTGTAACCGGCGGATCGTAGCCGTTGGTTTTGGCGCATCGCGCCGCATGATAGACTTGAGTTCGGCCACTATCTCGTCAAGCTCCATGCCGAACCCCACCTTTCTGCGACCGTTCGTGCCTACCGCTGAAACCACGGACAAAACCTGCCAGCGCGAGCCGTTTTTTGCCAGAATGGCGGATCCGGAAGACCCGAAGGTGACGTCGCAATCAAAAGTGATCAGGCCCTGCCTGCGATCCAATACGCGGCACGACCTTTCCCGCGTGATCGCCTCGGATCGTCCGCGCCCATACGAGGCTATGCTGATCTCGTTTCCCGAAACTCGCCCGCTGTGCAACACGAAAGGATCGGCAATCGAATACGGGATGGGCTCATTCAGCCGCATCAGGGCGACATCCATCCGAACGCCTTCGTGCGAAAGCGGGTTATTTGAAGCGTAGCCGGGCAGAACGGCAATTTGCGTAATCTGACGCTCGGCCAACGCGCTGCCGTTGCTCAGACCCGCACGAAACGTGATGTCTTCGGGCGCGTATGTTTCCCCGGTACGGCGGTCGACAGCACAATGGGCAGCGGTCAGCACCATGTCCTGCGCGATCAGAGTACCTGTGCAATAGGACTCTTCGCGCACATCCAGCCGCCCGATTGCTTCCCAACCGTAAAGGTCGTCCCGGTCTGTCAGCTTGCGTTTGTTGGCTTGCGCATGGGATGCGGTCGCCAGAACACTCAGGCCCAAAAGCAGACTTAGAAAGACCTTGGTCATGGCCGGATAAACCTTGCACCGACGTTCTTGCCCGTCCCCGAACCGGAGGTCGACAATCCAAATCCGTGCCCGGCAGACAGCTCGTCTCGCAGCAATTGCAGCGAATGTTCAACCGCAGTTCCGATCGCAACGCTCTGGCCATCCATGCTGGCCTTTGCCGCCACAACCGACACGATCTGAGGGCGCGCGCCTGTAAAAGAAAAAACCGGTGCTCCTGAAGACCCGAAGTCGACGTCGCAAGACATGATCATAACGCCTGCCTGCCGGTTCATGACCGAACAAACCTGTTGCAACGAAGGCGCTTCTGACCGGTCATGTGCATATGACACCACGCCTACTTCCGCACCCCGGCGCGGCTGATCTCCTGATTCAAACGGAATGACCGATGTGTTGCGGATCGGCTGCCAAAGCTCGATCAGGGCGACATCTGCGCCGACACGGTCCGTCGACGACTCAGCACTGAATTGATAATCCGGGTGAATTACAGCTTGTCTTGCCGTTCGATAAGCCAAAGCGCGGCCCAGCCGCCACCCGGCCAGAAATTCGATATCGGACGGGTTCACCCGCTGCCCGGACACCTTGTCGAACAGGCAGTGCGCCGCTGTCAGCACAAGGGTCGGCGACACAAGCGTTCCGGTGCAGAACCCTTTTCCGGCAATATCCAGACGACCGACAGCCATCCATTCGCGCCCGGAATCCGAGGTCTCCAGGCTTTCCAGCCTGGTGTCCTGTGCTGTAGCCGCCATCGGCAAAGCACAAAGAACAATCGCCTTAATCCATTTGCGCACTCGGGTCTCCGGGGACTCACTCTGAAGCTTTTGTCCTACGTGTCACGTTGGGCAAAAATAGGGCGATCGGTGTTCAGGTGAATTTCCTGAGGAAATGATGCGGGGCGGCATCAGAGTGGCTTATCGCAAAATTGGAACAGAATCTCCTGCCCGTTGCAACGCGGGTGGTTTCGGCCCCCCTGTTGCCCAATCCAGCAACTCGACCGTATGAACGACTGGCACTTGGGTGCCGGACCCGATTTGCATCATGCAACCGATATTGCCTGCGGCGATGATATCGGGCTTCTTCGCCTCAAGTGTTTTGATTTTGCGCTGCTTCAACTGACCCGAGATTTCCGGCTGCATCAGGTTGTAAGTCCCCGCGCTGCCGCAACACAAATGGCTGTCGGCGGGCTCGACCACTTGGAACCCGGCACGTTTCAGCAGGTCTTTGGGATAGGTCTTGATCTTCTGCCCATGCTGCAGCGAACACGCTGCGTGATACGCAACTGTGAGGTCCTGATCACGCCCTTCGGGCAAATTCAGTTGCATAACCAGCTCACTGATATCCATCGCGATACCCGAGACCCGTGCAGCATCATCCGATAGCGTGTCGTTCCGGAACATATGCCCGTAATCCTTGACCGTCGTCCCACAACCCGAGGTGTTGATCACGATGGCGTCCAATCCGTCGCCGTCCATCTCGCGAACCCAGGCTCTGATATTAGCGATTGCGGCTGCATGGCTGTCTTTCACCTTTCCCATGTGATGGGTCAGTGCTCCACAACATCCAGCACCCTCAGCCACCACAACCTCACATCCCAGCCGGGTCAGCAGACGGATCGTGGCGTCATTTATGTCGGTATTCAGCGCTTTCTGCGCGCAGCCCGTCATCAGGGTCACCCGCTTTTTCCGCTCGCCTTCGGGCGCAAAGCTTTGTGGATCATCATTACGGCTGACCGACGGAATGTTCTTGGGCGCCATGTCCAGCATGGCACGCAACCGGGCATCTGGCATGAGAAACCGAAACGGGCGACCCAGTTTCGCCCCGATCAGGGCCCAGCGAAAGCGCATCGGATAGGGCAGGATCTGCGCAAGAACCCAACGCAAAATGCGATCCGTCAAAGGGCGTTTGTAATTCGCCTCGATATATTCCCGCGCGTGATCGACCAGATGCATATAGTGCACACCTGACGGGCAAGTGGTCATGCAAGCCAGACAGGACAGGCACCGGTCGATATGTTTGACCGTCTTTTCGTCGGGCTGCCGCTCGTTTTCGAGCATATCCTTGATCAGATAGATGCGCCCGCGCGGACTGTCCAACTCGTCGCCAAGAACCTGATAAGTCGGGCAAGTCGCCGTGCAGAATCCGCAATGGACGCAATTTCGCAGAATTTCGTTTGCGCGCTTGGTTGCCGGGTCTTGCAGCTGCCGTTCAGTGAATGATGTCTGCATAAACCTATCCCATCAGCCCTGGATTGAACAAACCACGTGGGTCAAACTTCGCGCGCAATCCCTTTGTCAGGGTCGAGACGGCCGCGGTCTCCGGTTGAAAGCGCCCCAGTCGCGCGACTGTTTCTGCATCCGCTCGTACAAGTGTCGCGTGGCCAGAAAACACACCTAGGCGCGCGCGCAGATCCGTGCCCTTAGGGACGCGCAGCCAGACAAG
This sequence comes from Ruegeria sp. O6, assembly GCF_056535045.1. NCBI lineage: Bacteria > Pseudomonadati > Pseudomonadota > Alphaproteobacteria > Rhodobacterales > Roseobacteraceae > Ruegeria > Ruegeria sp. O6. Next base: position 137,550 of record NZ_JBQERM010000005.1, read on the forward strand.
TCCGCCGCCCCAGTCAAACAGTAACTGATCCGCTTCAGCACGCGCAGAAACTTCGGCCGCATCTCCGGGTTTTACGGAAAGCCGCCAGACATCCCCGTCCTGCCTCTGAAACGGATGAGCATCGCGGATACCAGCCCAAAGCGTGTCTGCACCTGCTTCTTCTGAAATCTCACCAAACCGGGACAGTTCAGCCGTCAATCTGCCTGTGCGATATGCAACCGCGTCCGTGAAACCTTCGAGCCTAAGCAGGGCTTTCCCGGCGTCAGGATCATACGCAGCCCCCGTTACCTCGAACGGAGATCTCAGCGCGGCGGACAGAACCCGAACCGCAGTACCAGCATCCCGGACCCCAACAGATAATGTTGCCACCCGTTCTGGTTTTGGAAGCACCTTCAGCGAAACTTCGGTCAAAACTCCTAAAGTACCCCAGGACCCACCCATCAATTTGACCAGATCGTACCCGGTGACGTTCTTCATCACGCGGCCACCGTTCTTGATCACCTGCCCGCACCCATCGACATAGCGTACCCCAAGCAGAAAATCCCGGCAGGCCCCGGCCTGAGTCCGTCGCGGGCCCGAAATATTGGCCGCGACGACGCCGCCAATGGTCGGTTCACCCTGAGTCCCCAGCAATCCGCGATGATCCATCGGCTCAAATGCGAGGTGCTGGCCCTCTGCTTCCAGCACTGCCGTGATCTCGGCCAAGGGCGTCCCTGCCCGTGCAACAAGGGTCAGCGCCCCGGGTTCATAAAGCGTGATACCGCGCAAAGCTCCGGTTTCGATTTCCGCGTGCGGGCCGGCAATTCCACGCGTCCCGCCTCCGACAATGCGTACAGGGTTTTCCAACCCGGCCACCAGCTTTGCCAGATCGGCCTCAGTCTCAGGTCTCATTGGCTTCATCTTTTCCAAAATACTCCGGGGGCAAGGGGGCAGCGCCCCCTTATTCTGCAGCCATACGCCGCGGCTCCGACACGTCGAGCGGAAACACTTTGGCCGCGTTCAGCAGCCATTTAGGATCGAAAACGTCCTTAACCGCCATCTGCGCCTCAAGGTCGGCAGGTGAATATTGATGAGACATCAGATCCCGCTTTTCGATCCCCACACCATGTTCCCCAGTCAGACAGCCACCCTCGTCAACACACAGCTTCAGAATCTCTGCCCCAAAAGCTTCGCATTTTTCCAGATCGCCGGGTTTGTTGGCATCGAACAAGATCAGCGGATGCATATTTCCGTCGCCCGCGTGGAACACATTTCCGACCAGCAACCCAAACTCCTCACTCAATTCTCCGATACGACGCAGAACGGTTGGTAGGGCTGACACCGGGATCGTGCCATCCAGACACATATAATCGTTCAATTGTCCCATGGCACCGAATGCAGATTTCCGACCCAACCAGATCTTAGCGCTTTCCTCAGCCGACTGGCTTTCGCGCAATTCAACCGGGTCATGGCGTTTTGCTATCTCGATGATTTTCGAAAGCTGAAAATCTATTTCAGCGTCAGACCCCTCCACTTCGACGATCAGCAGCGCGTTGCAATCGGGATACCCGGCATGGGCAAAGTTTTCGCAGGCCCTGATGCACAATGTATCCATGAACTCGATCGCGACCGGCAATATGCCCGATTGGATGATGTCCGAGACACACTGCCCCGCAACCTCATTGTCATTAAAACCCATCAGGACCGGTCGTGCGCCCTCGGGCTTGCGAAGAATACGCAGCGTGGCCTCGGTCACCACACCCAGTTGACCTTCGGACCCACAGATGACGCCCAACAGATCCAGACCTGGTGCATCCAGATGCGCACCACCGATTTCGACAACGCTGCCGTCCATCATGACCATGGTCACGCCCAACAGGTTGTTTGTTGTTACCCCATATTTGAGGCAATGCGCTCCGCCCGAGTTCATCGCAATATTGCCAGCAATGGCACAGGCCAGCTGCGAAGACGGATCGGGGGCGTAGAAGAAATCCTCCTCCTCGACCGCGCCGGTAACGCTCAGATTGGTGCGACCCGTCTGTACTCTGATGAAGCGGTTGTCGTAGTCGATTTCCAACACCTCATTCATCCGTGCGACGCCCAGAATGACGCAATCCGCCGTGGGCAAGGCTCCACCGGCCAGTGAAGTGCCCGCGCCGCGCGGCACCACAGGCACGTTTTCGTCATGACAAATGCGCAGAACGTCCGAAACCTGCTGTGTGCTTGACGGCAGCACGACCAGCATCGGCGGGCATTTATAGGCTGTCAAAGCGTCACACTCGTAAGCGCGGGTTTCGGCGGGGTCATGGATGATCGCATCTTCGGGCAGAACCCGCGACAGCCGCGCAACAAGCGCAGATTTCCGGCTCAGAACATCCGGGCTTGGCTTTGGCATCTCCATAGCATCACTCCTTTTGGTAAAATAATATTACCAATTTCTTACTCTGGCAAGTTCCCATGCCCGGCCTTACTGTCGCGGCCATGACCTGGATCGAACGCGCCGCTCTTTTTGCCCCTTTGGACTATGCATCACTGCTTCTGCTGCTGGGTGCGTGGCTGTGGATCGGGTGGAAAATCGAACATCCGTCGCCGCAGAGACAATCCGTAGCCCTTATGATGGACGATTACCGGCGCGACTGGATGCGCGAGATGGTGACCCGCCAACCGCGCATGTTCGACGCGCAAGTCGTGGCGGCCATGCGGCAGGGCAGTACATTTTTCGCGTCGACCACGATGATTGCCATCGGGGGCGGGCTGGCCCTGCTGGGCAACACCGAAAGACTGGCAGGCGTCGCAATCGACCTTGCCATCGGCAGTGTCCCGGCAATGGTCTGGGAGATCAAGATCCTTTTCGTCGTATTGCTGCTGGCCAACGCATTTCTGAAATATGTCTGGGCGCACCGCCTTTTCGGGTATTGCGCTGTGTTGATGGCCGCGGTTCCAAACGACCCCGAAGACCCGCAAACCTATCCCCGCGCCGGTCAGGCGGCTGAGATCTGTGTCACCGCAGCGCGCAGCTTCAACCGTGGCCTGCGCGCCACCTATTTTGCATTGGCATCGCTGGCGTGGTTTCTTGGACCAGTCGCGCTCATTTTGGGCACAGCGGTCACGTTTGGCGTCTTGTATCGGCGCGAGTTCACCTCACATTCCCGGGAAATACTGGTGGCCCGAGCGGCCAGCACGGATACGTGATACCGACACACCGCCACACTGGTTACACTGGTGCGATGCGATACTTGATTCTCTGCGCCATGTTGGCGAGCCCCGCCCTTGCCGACCCACCAACAATCGAACAGGTCCGCACCAGTGCGAACGGCGAAACATGGCGGTTCGATGCGACGATCCGGCATCCCGACACGGGTTGGGACCATTACGCCGACGGCTGGCGTGTTCTGGATATGGATGGAAACGAGTTGGGAATGCGCGTCCTGCTCCATCCACACGAAACCGAACAACCCTTTACCCGCTCTCTGGGCGGGGTGGTCATTCCCGAAGGCATGACTCAGGTGCAAATTCAGGCACGGTGCATCGTCGATGGATGGAATGAAGGCACCACAGTGGTCAAACTGGATTGATCCTCAGAAAATACCCATGGCCAGACCCGCACCCAAAGCGGCTCCTGTCTCGCGGCATTGATCCAGCTGGTCTTGCGGGATTGTCTTTTCGGCCAAAATGGCCTCGGGCGTTTGCGCATGGGTGCAGATGATCAGCGGAGGCTGAACAGCTTTCAATCGCCAACCGGTGGCTATCCGTGCGATCTGACGGGCGGCGTTTTCGCCATCTGATCCTGCGCAAATCATCTGCGCATAGGGTCGGCCTTCTAGTTTTCCCAGCACCGGGTAGTAGCAGCGGTCGAAGAATTCCTTCATCAGACCCGAAATTGCCGCCAGGTTTTCTGGCGCGCAAAAGATGTAGCCATCGGCAGCCAGCAGATCTTCCGGCCCGGCTTGATCGGCAGGCATAAGCTTTGTGTCAGCCTCACCTCGCGCTGCTTCGGCCGCCGCTTCGGCCATCTGCCGGGCACCGCCTGTGCGGGAGTGATAAACGATCAGAAGCTGCGCCATGTCAGACCCGGTGGTAGGGGCCACCTGACAGAATGGTCGCGGCCCGGTAAAGTTGCTCGGCCAGCATCACACGGACCAGCATATGGGGCCAGACCATTGACCCGAATGAAATGGAAAAATCCGCCTCGGCCCGCAGAACTGGGTCGATTCCATCCGCGCCACCGATAACAAATGCCAGGTCCTGCCGGCCCGCGTCGCGCCAATCACCCAGCTTCTTCGCGAAATCGGGCGAGGACATGACCCGCCCCCGTTCATCCAGCGTGCACAACACCGCCCCTTTGGGCAGGGCCTTACGCAGCAGCGCGGCCTCGGCTGCCATCCCTGCGTTTTTCTTGTCTTCAACCTCGATCACCTGCGCAGGCCCAAGGCCCAGCGCACGGCCGGTCCGGTCAAATCGGGTCAGGTAATCGTCAAGCAGTGTCTTCTCGGGTCCGGCGCGCAATCGCCCGACCGCAACTATGCTGATCCGCATGTCTCTCTCGCCTCCGGCCTGTTAATGCAGGCCGGGATAGCGCCTCAGTTCGCCGAGGCGCTGCCGCCCTGAGGCAGCCACATCTTTTCCAGCTGATAGAATTCACGCACTTCGGGGCGGAAGATATGGACGATGACGTCGCCCGTATCGATCAGCACCCAGTCGCCGGTATCCTTGCCTTCGACCTTCGAGGTGAAACCGAATTCCTGCTTGATGCGATCCGTCAGCTTTTCCGCCATGGCCGACACCTGACGGGTCGACCGACCCGAGGCAATCACCATGTGATCCGCAACCGATGACTTGCCCTGCAGGTTGATCTGCACGACGTCTTCGGCCTTGTCATCGGAAAGTGAGGAAAGGATTCGTTCAAGCAGCTTGTCGCTGATTGACTGAGAGTGGGCCATTATGTTGACCCCATCATCGGCGGGCAAACCCGCCTGTGTATGTAGAGACAGGACATAGTCCTCCTTTGCTGCGCGCCGCGAAACCCCGGCGCCGGGGTACTAATAAGGTAGCAAGGGGAATGCAACATTTCAATAAATGCACGCCGCAGGGCGTCCACAGACGCTTACTCTGTGATGATCTGTTGCGCAGTTGCGCCGTCCGGTAACAGTCGGATTTCGCGCTGTGGGAAGGGGATCGAGATACCTTCTTCCTTGAATGCGTCCCAAAGCGCCAGATAGACATTGCCCCTGATATTGGTCAGCCCCTTTGTCGGGTCGCTGATCCAGAACCTCAGCACATAATCCACGCTGCTGTCACCAAATCCGGTGATGTGGCAAACCGGTTCATGTTTGCCGCCGCTCAGGACCCGGGCAACCGCCTTTACCGCCCTGATTGCGGTTGCGCGCACTTTATGCGGATCGTCGTCATAGCTGGTACCAAAATCCAGATCCAATCTCACGAACCGGTCGGAATGCGACCAGTTCACCACCTGGTTGGTAATCAGATCTTCGTTTGGTATCAGGTACTCGCGCCCGTCCCGTGTTACGACCGACACATATCGCGCGCCAAGTGCATTGATCCAACCGAACGTATCCCCCAACGAGATCACATCGCCCGGCTTGATCGAGCGGTCCATCAGGATGATGATCCCCGATATCAGGTTCGACACTACTTTTTGCAAACCGAACCCGATACCCACGCCGATGGCGCCAGACAAAAGCGCGATGCCGGTCAGATCGAACCCCAACGTTCGGATCGCAGCCATAAAGACTGCCCCGTAAAGCAGAACCTGTATGCCTTTTGACAGCAGCACCTGCATGGACGGAGTTATGTCGTCATTGCTTTGCAATGCGCGTTCGGCTGCGCGCGTGCCGATACGGGCCAGTGTCAGCAGGATGCCAATCAGCAAAGTTGCCTTGAGAATCCCAAGAGCCGAAATATGCAGGTCCCCAATGGAAATCGCGACACCGTCAAGAAAACCCGCGACATCATCCGTCAGATTCAGCGCGACAAGCGTTGCGTAGATCCACATTGCCCACTTGAAAATCCGGCGAAGTGTGCGGTTTTGGACCAGTCTCGCGACCAGTGCTATCGCCAGCCACGCCGCCGCCAACGTAGCTATCACCCCTATGATATAGCTTCGCGACGGCCAAGTGAGTTGCTGCATGGTCAGATACAATGCCCACGAAAGCAGGATGAAGTAGACCAGCGCCAACCGTCGCATCAGCTGCACCAGAACCCGCAGCCGCCATTTCGGCCATCCCGTGCGCGAACGAGCCCAGGCATCCCATCTAGACTGGGTCAGGAATTTCAGCAGCAAAGCCAGCGCCCACAGCAACAGGATGATGAGCAGTTGATATTGTCGCCAGCCCGGCGTGACGATCAGATCAAGCAGCCTCTCGAATTGCGCGGAAAAAGCCGCAACCATGTTGTTATAGAGGTCGGTCAGCGTACTTGGGATCAGGTCTTGGTTCATGCACGTCTCCTGCGGGGTCAGCTTGAACAGCAATGCAGGGCGATGCAAGCCTGACACTGGTTTTGAACCTTGATTGCCGGAAGGGCGCGGTATATCTGAACCGCATGAGACTCAATGTGGCCCAACTTCAGAATCTGGAAGATCGCGCGCGCTTGCGTGAACGGTTCTTTGGCGCTGCCCGCACGGTTCTGGCGCGCCTATCCGTCGCCTGAGCCAACTCGCCAGCTATTTCTCATTACATACGGGAGAGGACCGATGTCCCCCAAGACACTCTATGACAAGATCTGGGATGCCCATGTCGCGCACGAAGCCGATGATGGAACCTGCCTGCTTTATATCGACCGCCATTTGGTGCACGAAGTCACCAGCCCGCAGGCATTTGAAGGGCTGCGCATGGCAGGCCGTAAAGTGCGCGCGCCGGAAAAAACCATCGCTGTACCGGACCACAACGTGCCGACCACACCGGACCGCGTGAATGGGATCGAAAACCCGGAATCACGCATTCAGGTCGAGGCGCTGGACAAGAACGCCAAGGATTTCGGCATTCACTACTACCCGGTGAATGACGTGCGCCAGGGCATTGTCCACATCGTTGGACCGGAACAGGGTTGGACCCTGCCGGGTATGACCGTTGTCTGCGGCGACAGCCACACAGCGACCCACGGTGCATTCGGCGCGCTGGCCCACGGCATCGGTACGTCCGAGGTTGAGCATGTTCTGGCCACGCAAACGCTGATCCAGAAGAAGTCCAAAAACATGAAGGTGGAAATCACCGGCAAGTTGCAACCGGGCGTGACCGCCAAGGACATCACTCTGGCTGTGATCGGTGAGACCGGCACTGCTGGCGGTACCGGCTATGTCATCGAGTATTGCGGCGAAGCGATCCGTGATCTGTCGATGGAAGGTCGCATGACCGTCTGCAACATGGCGATTGAAGGCGGGGCTCGTGCCGGCCTGATCGCGCCGGATGAAACAACGTTCGACTATGTCAAAGGCCGCCCGCACGCGCCGAAAGGGGCGCAGTGGGAAGCGGCTCTGACATGGTGGAAAACGCTTTACACCGACGAAGACGCGCATTTCGACAAGGTCATCACTCTGCGCGGCGAAGACATCGCGCCGGTCGTGACCTGGGGCACCAGCCCCGAGGACGTTCTGCCGATCACCGCAACCGTCCCGAACCCCGAGGATTTCGAAGGCGGCAAAGTCGATGCAGCCCGCCGCTCCATAGAGTATATGGGACTGAAAGTCGGCCAGAAGCTGAGCGAAGTTGAGATCGACACCGTCTTTATCGGCTCGTGCACCAACGGCAGGATCGAGGACCTGCGAGCCGCCGCCGAGATTCTGAAAGGCAAAAAGATCAAGGACGGCATGCGCGCCATGGTCGTTCCGGGCTCGGGCCTCGTCCGCGCGCAGGCCGAAGAAGAAGGTCTGGCGGATATCTTCAAAGAAGCCGGTTTCGAGTGGCGTCTGGCAGGATGTTCGATGTGTCTGGCGATGAATCCCGACCAGTTGCAACCGGGTGAACGCTGCGCCGCGACTTCAAACCGCAACTTCGAAGGCCGTCAGGGCCGGGGCGGGCGTACCCACCTGCTGAGCCCGGCAATGGCCGCCGCAGCGGCAATTACAGGACGGCTGACAGACGTTCGTGAAATGATGTAAGCTACCCTCATAACTGGATATTTGAGGGATTGAAGACATGAGTGACTGGACAAAATGGCTATTGCTTGGACTTCTGTCCATCGTGTTCGGCATCTTTGTGCTGGGCGCACCGGTCGTGGCATCAATTACCGTGACGGTGTTCACAGGTGTATTGCTGTTGATTTCGGGCGCATTGCAGGTTGTTGGCGGCTTCACAGTCGAAGGGACCGGCAACAAGATACTGTCACTTATCATGGGTGTCGTGATGCTGTTTCTGGGCTGGTCCTTTCTGGATCACCCACTGCAAGGAACGCTGACACTGGCAACCGTCTGCCTGATCCTGTTCATGGCTGGCGGCATTGCCCGCGTGATCCTGTCGTTCCAGATGCGTGGAACACAGTATTTCTGGGCGACGCTGGTCTCGGGCATCATGTCGATTGTTCTTGCAATCCTGATCTGGCGCTTTGCTGCAATGGACCCTTCAGTGCTGCTGCAATTGCTGGGCATCCTGCTGGGGATCGAGATGATCTTTAACGGGCTCGGCCTTGTCTTCATGGCGTTCTTCGTCAAGGACGCACCAAAAGAAACGAAACAAGCTTAACGCGGGGTCTGGGCGCGGCCCTCTCCCGCAGGAGTGTGAACATGGATAAGTTTGAAAAAGTCCACGGGGTGGCCGCCCCAATGCCGCTGATCAATATCGACACCGATATGATCATCCCTAAAGTGCACCTGAAAACCATCAAACGGTCGGGCCTGGGTGTCGTTCTGTTCGACGAGATGCGTTATCACGATGACGGTCAGGAGAATGAAGAATTCGTCCTGAACAAGCCCGCCTATCGCGAGGCCGAGATTCTGGTTGCTGGCGACAACTTCGGCTGTGGGTCCTCACGCGAACACGCGCCCTGGGCGATCAAGGATTTCGGCATCAAGGTCGTGATCTCGACCAGTTTTGCCGACATCTTCTTCAACAACTGTTTCAAGAACGGCATTCTGCCGATTGTTGTCGGGGCAGAACACCACGCGATCCTGATGGATGATGCGCATAAAGGCGAAAACGCCCGCATGACCGTACATCTGGAAGACCAGCAGATCACCACATCGGACGGCGTCGTGATCGATTTCGAAATCGATCCTCACCGCAAGCACTGCCTGCTGAATGGTCTGGATGATATCGGGCTGACGATGGAAAAAGATCATCACATCGACAAGTTCGAGGATCACGCCAGTCAGGCCCGCCCCTGGGTGTGATTCTGGGGACGAATCTGTGGATACTCAACCTGACGGGGTCGCCAAGGCGGCCCCGCTCGCATTCTTGGGGTTGATTTTTCGAAAACCACAACATGTGGATATCAATTTGAGATACACGTCGGATTTGCGTCGAAAATGATGCAATACCGCACCAGTTGCGCCATCTTTTTGCCCGAAATCCCGTGTTTTCTGCACCTCGGCTTGAGCAAAATGCCGCTTATCGTTCATGTTGACGCTGAAGAGGCATCCGTCAACGTCAGACGAAGCGACGGGCACAAGTTGGAAACAAGTCGACAAAGATCGGCTGATCCGGTTTGAAAAAGGGTTCGGATAGTGATTGCGCGCACAACAGGGGCGGCGATACGCGGTATACTTGTTGCACTTATGGTGCTGACACCTGCGTTGTACCTGCCTGTCTCATCTACGAACGGGACCGAGATACTGGTCTTTCTCGCGATCCTCGCGTTTATCCTGACCTTTGCCGAATACAATTCCGCCTTTCCCAGCTTCATCGAATTCCGCGACGCGCCCCCGGTCAATCGCCTTCGGTTTGTCGGCCTGATGTCGATGGTCACCTTTCTGACGCTGATCTGCAAAAACGCCTTTGAACCAACGCAGTTGACCACATTCTCTTATTCGGTTGGTTTGGCTGTCGCAAATGTGGTGGACTTCCCCTATTCTCCGGTGCGCCTCATCGTGTTGATGTTGCCCCCGGATGCCAGCCAAGCCTTGATTGAACTGGTCCGCATCACGGCCAGCGTGGCTTATGTCGCGGCATTGGTCACGATTGTCAGCTTTGCCTATGCGGTCAGGGTTCGGGGATGGCCAACCGGAAATGGCGCCTTCAATGTTTGGACAAACCTGCCGCTGTTTGACCCGACCAAAGGGGGCGATGTCGTTACGCGCCTTCAACGGGATGGCCGCCTGAACATCTGTATCGGCATTCTGCTGCCATTCCTCATTCCGGCGATAATCAAGTTGATGAGCAGTGTGATCGCCCCGATCTCTCTCGGGAACCCACAGACCTTGATCTGGACCATGAGCGCATGGGCCTTCCTGCCCGCCAGCATGATCATGCGCGGCATGGCGACCCTTAGGATCGCGGGCTTGATCATGGAAAAACGCCGCGCTTATTCGACCAGCGAGTCAACACAGGCCGCATGATCCGCACCCTATGTCTGCTATTGCTGCCCTTTGCGGCACAGGCAGAGGTCGTGCGTATCGCCACCTATAATACCGAGCTCAGCGAAAAAGGTCCTGGCCTACTGCTTCGCGACATTCAACGCGATGACGCGCAGGTTCTGGCCGTTGTTGACGTTATTGCATCGGCACGCCCTGACATAATCGCCCTTCAGGGTATCGATTGGGACCTGAACAATACTGCTGTAATCGCCCTGACCGGGAAACTGCGCAACGCGGGGCTTGATTACGGATATTACCTTGCCGCACAACCCAATGCCGGGCTGGAAACCTCGCTTGATCTGGACGGTGATGGCAAGACCCAAGGCCCCGGCGACGCCCAAGGCTGGGGGCAGTTCACAGGTCAAGGTGGGCTGGCGGTGTTGTCGCGATACGAAATCATCACCGCTGAGGTTCAGGATTATTCCGAGCTGTTGTGGCGGAGTTTACCGGGCGCCATCCTGCCTAGAGCAAACGGGCACCCCTTCCCGTCTGACGCGGCACATCAGATACAACGCCTGTCTTCGACCGCACATTGGGTTGTACCGATCGAAACCCCTTATGGGCGGCTCAATCTCATGACCTTTCATGCCGCGCCACCCGTTTTCGATGGGCCCGAGGATCGAAACGGATTGCGCAACCAGGATGAGATCAGGCTCTGGTCCGTTTTACTGAACGGTGAACTGAGGCCAGTTCCCAAAGGTCCCTTCGTAATCGCCGGCGATGCCAACCTTGACCCAACGCGTGGAAAGGGCCGTAAACAGGCCATTCAGTCCCTTCTGGCCCATCCGCGTTTGCAAGACCCGCTGCCGAAAGACCCGTCAGGTTCGACCTCAACGGTCGCGTGGAAGGCCACGGGTGAAATGCGCGTGGATTATGTGTTGCCGTCGGCCGACCTGCGCATTTCGGATGCCGGTGTAACGTGGCCGGAAGAAGGCACCAAGCTATACGAATCCGCCCTGCGCGCCAGCAGGCACCGATTGGTCTGGATTGACGTCACCCTGCCCTAAGGCGTGACCGACTCTCCGTTCGCATAGGGCAAAGCCACAAGGCTGGGTGAGATCGCAGAACGCAATGCATCATCCAGATCTGTCTGATGCACGGAACCCAGCAACTCGGTCAGGTACGATCCGTCCAACTGATGTGGCACCTGCCACAGGTACCGCATTTCAATCAGGTGTGAGGACATGCGCCAGAATGGTCGCGCCAGCTGCAATGGCCACCATTGCATAGGCTTCACGGATATGTCCCGCCCGGTCACTCTCGTCAGAGACTGCGCGATCTCAGCTCCGGTCAGGGTGTAGCCAGCAAAAGGAACATCGCAGAACCGCGGCAGATCCTTTCGGATTTCACATAGCGCGACGGCAGCTTGGGCCAGATCAGGCAGATAGGCCCAGGCGTGCGGGGCCTCCGGATCTCCGGGATACACGAATTGATTGCGCGACAGATGCTTGATCATGACCTGATCGAACCAGTTTCCAGATGCCTCAGTGTCAATGAAATCGCCTGCTCGCAGAAGGATCGTTCTGACGGTTGAAGCGCGATACGCCTCCTCCATTTCAATCCGGATACGGCCAAGCGGATTGGTGGCCAAGTGCGGTGTAAGGCCGGACCATGGGCCTTGCGTGTCCACTCCAAACACATAGACGTTGCCGGGAACCAATACGGTGGCTCCGGTCTCGGACGCGGCGTCTATCACGCGTCTGGTCAGGTCGGGCATTTCACGCGACCAATCAGGATAGAGCGGGTTCCACCCATTTACGATGACATCCACCCCTTTTGCCGCCTGGGAAAGAGAACCGGACCCGCGACGGAATGTCTGCACGGTCCAACCCGCATTCCGAAACGCCTTTGCAGCATTGCGCCCAAACCGGCCCGACGCGCCGAGTATCAGAGCAGTTTGTGTCATTGATGCCTCCTGTTTCAGACCAATCTATCCATTCAATGCACGTATGGAATTGCCGGGAAATGTAGAATGTGTATTCAATTATGAATGGATAAAGCACTGACACATGCGGATTGGTCTCTGATCCAAAGCTTTCTGGCCGTGGCCGAAACAGGATCCCTGTCTGCCGCTGCTCGGCACCTTGATCGCAGCCAACCCACATTGGGGCGGCAAGTACAAAGCCTTGAGACCGAACTGGGCGTATCCTTGTTCGACCGGCACGCGCGTGGCCTAAAACTGAGCGTGGCAGGTTCCCAACTCTTGCCAATGGCGCAGCAAATGCACAGCGCCATGACTGCCTTCAGCCTTGCCGCCGCAGGGCAGTCGCAGCAGCTTGAAGGCTCGGTCCGCATCACCGCTTCGGTCTTCGCGTCGCATCACTTGCTGCCACCGATTCTGGCGAATATCCGAAGGCAGGAACCCGCCATTCAACTTGAGCTGGTCGCCACCGATACCACGGAAAACCTGTTGTACCGCGAGGCAGATATTGCCGTTCGCATGTATCGCCCCGCGCAAATGGATATCATTTCGCGTTATCTGGGTGAGGTGCCGTTATGCTTCTGCGCGGCCAGGTCCTATCTCGACCGTAAGGGACGCCCCAAGACACCCGAGGAACTTTTTTCCCACGACCTTGTGGGGTTTGACGCCAATCAGGAAATCATCAAGGCCATGCGCGAAAAAGGATGGCCCGCAAGCCGCAACAGTTTTGCGACCCGCTGCGATCTGCAAAGCGCCTATTGGGAACTGATCCGCGCGGGATGCGGCATTGGCTTCAGTCAGGTCCAGATGGCAGAAGCCGACCCGGATGTCGAAATCTTGCCGCTGGATGTTGAAATCCCGGTTCTGCCCGTGTGGTTGGCTGCGCCGCAGGCCATGCGCCAGACCCCACGTATCCGCAGGGTCTGGGATTTGCTGGCAGAAGGGCTCAAGGCCAGCCTCTGAGGATCAAAGTGGGCCCGTATACGTTCCGCGCGCCGGGTAGTTATTGCCCAAAGTGAACTTCAGACCACCCGCGATATCCGACATCGACGGACGTCCAAAAGGCGTGGTCTGCTGCCACCCAAAATAAAGCGTCCGGTCAGGTGCGATGTAAAAATGTCCGGGTTCCGCAAACAGGTCTGGTTCGGCACTGCCTTCGCGCCTGGTCGAGATGTTCAGCCCCCAACCCTCCCGTGCCTCAGACAGGGGCAGGCTGTGGCCTACACGCAGGCGGGAAACATTGGCTTTTGCTGCGGTTTCAGCGGCACGTTCGGCGGTATCGGTGGTGATCATGATAACCTCGACACCCAGCGCCGCGAAATCGTCCAGCGCCGCCTCGGCCTCGGTCATCTGCCTGATGCAGATCGGGCAATGCAATCCGCGATATTGAATCACCAGCGTTCCGTTTTCGCCCTTGTTGGTCTCGAGGTCGAAACTGCCATGGGCGACAGTTTCAATTTTCAGCGCAGGAACCAGATTTCCGGGTGTCAGCATGTGTTTTCCTTGTGTTTTGACAGGTCTGTCTCATTGACCCGATGCTGCGCAGACGCTAGGGCCTGTGCAACAAAACGCAAGGAGACCCTTCATGCCCAACCCCTCGCTCCTCATCCTGCCCGGAGACGGAATTGGCCCAGAAGTTATGGCCGAAGTGCGCAGAATCATCGATTGGTTCGGTGCCAATCGTGGTCTTCAATTTGACGTGAGCGAGGACCTGGTGGGTGGTGCCGCCTATGACGCCCACGGCAAGCCTCTGTCCGATGAGACCATGGCAAAGGCGCAAGAGGTTGACGCGGTTCTGCTGGGCGCCGTCGGCGGTCCGAAATACGACGATCTGGATTTCAGCCTGAAACCCGAACGTGGCCTGCTGCGCCTGCGTAAGGAAATGGACCTGTATTCGAACCTGCGCCCCGCGCAGTGTTTTGACGCGCTTGCCGATTTCTCTTCGCTGAAGAAAGACATCGTTGCCGGTCTGGATATCATGATCGTGCGCGAACTGACGTCGGGCGTCTATTTCGGTGAGCCGCGCGGCATCTTCGAGGAAGGCAACGAACGCGTCGGCATCAACACCCAGCGTTACACCGAATCCGAGATCGAACGCGCCGCGCGCTCGGCTTTTGAACTGGCAATGCGCCGCAACAAAAAGCTGTGCTCGATGGAAAAAGCCAACGTCATGGAATCGGGCATCCTGTGGCGCGAAGTCGTCACCCGCGTCGCAGCGGACTACCCCGAAGTTGAGCTGAGCCATATGTACGCTGACAACGGCGCGATGCAGCTTGTGCGCGCACCGAAACAGTTTGATGTGATCCTGACCGACAACCTGTTCGGTGACATCCTGTCCGACTGCGCCGCGATGCTGACCGGGTCGCTGGGCATGTTGCCTTCGGCCTCTCTGGGCGCGCCGATGGCTAATGGTCGGCCCAAGGCAATGTATGAACCCGTCCATGGCTCGGCCCCGGATATCGCCGGTCAGGGCAAAGCCAACCCGATCGCCTGTATCCTCAGCTTTGCTATGGCCCTGCGCTACAGCTTTGATCAGGGCGAAGAAGCGGATCGTCTGGAGGCCGCGATCGAGAAAGTACTGGCCGATGGTGTACGCACCGGCGACCTGCTTGCAGATGAGGGCGTTCAGCCCGTATCAACCACTGAAATGGGCGACGCGATCCTTGCGGCCTTGGATGCCAGCGTCTGAAACACGAAACAGCGAAATGACAAAAGGCGGTGCCCGATGCACCGCCTTTTTTCGTTTTTTCCCTCAGAGAAGGCTCTAGTTTCCACCGAAAATATTCTTCAGAAGATTGTTGATATCATCGGCAAAGCCTCCGCGCTTTCGGCGCGGTTGTGGCTGTGCGACCTGAACCGGCGGCGCTGGTGCCATCATCGGCAAGGGTGTCGGTGTCATCCCTTCGGTGACTCGCAGCATGGTTTCTCTCCAGATTTCCGCGGGCAAACCTCCACCGGTCACACCAGATAGGGGCGTGTTGTCGTCGTAGCCCATCCAAACGCCGGTTACGTAATCCGCAGTAAACCCGATGAACCATGCATCCCGCGCCGCCTGGGTTGTGCCCGTTTTGCCCGCCACCTGCCAGCCGGGCAACTTGGCCCGTCCACCTGTGCCCTCGGACACCACACGTTCCATCATCCATGTCAGCTGTTTGGCAGCCGCGTCGTTAATCACCCGTTCACCGATACCGGTTGTCGTAACCATGACAGGTGCTTCATCACCCAGTAGCTTCAACTCGGTCAGGCCATAAGGTTCAACGGCAGAGCCGCCGTTCAGAATACCTGCATAAGCCCCCGTCATCTCAATCAGCGTGCTTTCCGACGCGCCCAGCGCCAAGGCCGGACCTTGCGCCAGATCGCTGGCAATGCCAAAACCACTGGCCACGGTGCGGACGTTATCCAAACCCGAAATCTCGGCAACTTTCACCGCCGGAATATTCAGCGAGTTCTTCAACGCATCCGCCAGTGACACGCGCCCGTAGTACTTGTTGGTATAGTTCTTGGGGCACCATTGACCGGACCCGGGAATGTCCACGCAGTAAGGTTCATCCATCACCGTATCCAGCGGCGAATAGCCGAGTTCCAGCGCGGTGGCGTAGACAAAAGGTTTGAAGGACGAACCGGTTTGGCGCTTGGCGATGGTGGCCCGGTTGAACACCCCGGCAACCCGTGTTTCTCGGCCGCCGACCATGGCTCTTACCGCTCCGTCCGCGGACATAACCACGATGGCCGCCTGCGCCTTGGAGCCTTCGCGCACCTTTTCCTGAAAGATGAATTGCAAAGCCTCTTCCGCCGATCGCTGAATCCGCTGATCCAAAGTCGTCTGAATCACAACATCTTCGGTTGTGTTGTCGCCAAAATAACTGGGAAGTTCCGAAACAACCCAATCTGCGAAATAGCCGCCCGCTCGGGCAGCAGCCGCTTCAGACAGTTGCGCCGGGCGCGTACGCGCTTCGCTGGCTTGTGCGGCGGTCAGATATCCCTGATCCTCCATCAGACCGATAACCAGCCGCGCCCGATCCTGAGACCGTTGCAGGTTGTTGGTCGGCGCATAGCGTGTAGGCGCAACCAGCAGACCAGCCAGCATCGCGGCCTCTGCGGGCGAAACCTCGGCGGCAGATTTTCCAAAGTAGCGCTGGCTTGCGGCTTCGAACCCACGCGCGCCTGCGCCAAGAAAGGCGCGGTTCAGGTAGATCGTCAGGACCTCGTCCTTGGAGTATTTCACCTCCATTGCCAGCGCATAGACAGCCTCCTTGGCCTTGCGCCACAAGGAACCCTGACGGCAGTCGGCCTCATACGCGGCCTCGGAATCCCAATCGCTGGGATCATAGGGAACACCCAGACACAGCAGTTTCGCGGTCTGTTGCGTGATCGTCGATCCGCCATGCCCGGACAAAGGCCCGCGGCCTTCTTTCAGGTTGATGCTGACCGCGCTGGCGACACCACGCGGGCTGACCCCGAAATGCCGGTAAAATCGTTTGTCTTCGGTTGCGACAACCGCGTTTTTCAGATGCGGAGACACGGTATCGGCCGTGATCACGCCACCAAACTGATCACCACGCCAGGCAAAGACCTTGCCGTCACGATCCAGCAAGGTCACGGACCCCCGCGCACGCCCATCCAGCAAGGCATCCACATCCGGCAACGTGGCGTAGACGATACCCACCGCCAGCGCGAGCAGCATGGCCGAAATCGCACCGACACGCCAGGTCAGGCCCCAGATCAGCCGCCAGATCCACCGGAACAAACGGCGAAAGATACCACCGCCTTTGCCCCCTGATGACTTGCGGGTTTTCCTGCGTGTGGTTTTGCGCGTGGCCGTTTTGCGCGCCGTCGATTTCTTGCCCGCCGCGCATTTGGTCGCCGCCGGTTTTCGGCCCTTTGAAGGGTACCGTCTATCCGCGACCAATGTCGGCTTGCGGCGCTTGGACTCAGTCATGCTCAAACTCTGCCCGGTTATACTTTTTGGTCACCATACCTCGACAACCGCAGTATGTAGAGGTCCGAATTTCCGGAATTTCCCCTCTCTATAGTGCTCAATTATTAGTCGCAACGGCTGTGTTGTGCAAAAATTGTGCAACTTCGCATTATTTTCCGACAGGTTTTGGCCCCGAAAGCGTTTCTTACTGCGCCGCGGCGCGCTTTTTTTCTGCAGGTGCAAACAAGCCGGTCCCACCGGACAATCAGAGGGGAAAGACGTGAAACTGATCATTGCGACAATCAAGCCGTTCAAGCTGGAGGAGGTGCGCGAAGCACTGACCGAGGCTGGCGTGCGCGGCATGATGGTAACCGAGATCAAGGGCTTCGGCTCACAGTCCGGTCACACCGAAATCTATCGTGGTGCCGAATATGCGGTGAACTTCGTGCCCAAGATCAAGCTTGAGATCGTGGTGCCTGCGACAATGGCCGACCAGATCGTCGAGACCATCACCAAAACCGCCAAAACCGGCAAGATCGGTGACGGCAAGATTTTTGTCCTCGATGTCGAACAGGCGATGCGTGTGCGTACCGGGGAAACCAACGAGGACGCGCTGTAAGTGCGCCCACTCACAATCATTCGAGGACTGACAATGAACCTGATGAAATCTCTCATCCCTGCCGCCGCCATTGTTGCGCTGCCGCAGATGGGTCTTGCGCAAGAGGCCGCCGCAACCGGCGAAGCGGCACAGCACACCCAGTATATCTTTACCACGCTTCTGTTTCTGATGGCGGGCTTTCTTGTTTTCTTCATGGCTGCAGGTTTTGCCATGCTGGAAGGCGGTCTGGTGCGATCCAAGAACGTTGCCATGCAGATGATCAAGAACGTGGCATTGTTTTCATTTGCCGCAATCATGTATTGGCTGATCGGATTCAACCTGATGTATCCAGGCGACGGCTGGTCCATCACGGGCTGGCTTGGCCCGTTCTTTTCGACCACAACGCTTGATGCGGTTGGTGTTGCGCCGGCGGATGCGGCACTGGACTATGCTTCGGTCGGTTCAGACTTCTTCTTCCAGCTTGTGTTCGTGGCCGCGACCGCATCCATCGTTTCCGGCGCCGTGGCGGAACGGATCAAGCTTTGGCCTTTCCTGATCTTCGTCATCGTGCTGACAGGCATCATGTACCCGATTTCCGGTTCATGGAAATGGGGCGGCGGCTGGCTGGATGCCAAGGGCTTCTCAGACTTTGCCGGTTCGACCATCGTACACTCGGTCGGTGGCTGGGCTGCGCTGGCAGGGGCCCTTATCCTAGGCCCGCGGATCGGCAAGTACAAAGATGGCAAAGTTCACCCGATGCCCGGCTCTAACCTGGCACTGGCGACCCTGGGAACGTTCATCCTGTGGCTGGGTTGGTTCGGATTCAACGGCGGCTCGCAGCTGGCGATGGGAACCGTGGGCGATGTATCGGACGTGTCACGCATCTTTGCCAACACCAACATGGCCGCGGCTTCGGGCTCGGTTGCAGCGCTGATCCTGACCCAGGTTCTGTACAGGAAGCCTGACCTGACGATGGTGCTGAACGGCGCACTGGCCGGTCTGGTCTCGATCACGGCCGAGCCGCTGGCCCCGACCCTGTTCGGTGCCCTGTGGATCGGCGCCGTGGGTGGTATCATCGTGGTCTTCGCGGTCCCGATGCTGGACAAGCTCAAGATCGATGATGTTGTCGGTGCCATCCCGGTTCACCTGTTCTGTGGCATCTGGGGCACCATCGCCGTCATTTTCTACGGTGACGCGAGCCTGGGCTCGCAGCTTCTGGGCATCGTCGCATACGGCGTTTTCACCTTTGTCGGCGCACTGATCCTGTGGACGATCCTGAAATCCACCGTCGGCATCCGTGTCAGCGAAGAGGATGAGATCAACGGCCTCGACATGGCTGAACTGGGAATGGAAGCATACCCCGAATTCTCGAAAGGCTAAGCCTTGCCTTCACCTGACAAAAAACCCGGGCGTTCGCGCCCGGGTTTTCGTTTCAAATGTCGCGTCTGCGTCTACACCCCGACATCCACTATTGCTTTGGCCAAAATCGGCACAGTCGCTGCGTTCAGCCCGGCAATGTTCAGGCGACTGTCGCCGACCATGTAGATACCGTGTTCAACGCGCAGTTTCTCGACCAGTTCCGGGGCCGCACCCAAGCGCGAGAACATGCCGCGGTGCTGGGCGATGAACCCAAACCGGTCGGATCCGGCCAGACGCTGCAACTCGTCAGCCAATTGCTGGCGCAGGCCCAGCATGGACAGGCGAACCTCTTCCAGCTCAGTTGCCCAGTCTGCCCGCAACGCCTCATCCATAAGAATGGTCGTCACCACGCGCGCGCCGTGATCCGGCGGGAAGGAGTAGTTCTGGCGATTCAAAAACGCCAGCGTGGCCTGATTCAACGCCGTTTCAGCCGCGTTGTCACTGACGGCCATCAGCAACCCGGTGCGCTCGCGATAAACGCCGAAGTTTTTCGAACATGACGCCGCAATCAGACATTCCTTTACCGATGAGGCCACCAGCCGCACGCCTTGCGCATCCTCTTCCAGACCGTCACCAAAGCCCTGATAGGCAATGTCGATCATCGCAACGAGGCCCAGCGCATTGATCAGGTTCACGACCTCCTGCCATTGCACCATGTTCAGATTGGCACCGGTCGGATTGTGGCAGCAGCCATGCAGCAAAACCACGTCACCCGCTTTGGCGGTTTTCAGGTCTGCGATCATCCCATCGAAATCGACGCCCCGAGTGTCTTCATCGAAGTAACGATACTGAACCGTTTCCATCCCAAGGTAATTCAGGATCGACAGATGGTTGGGCCAGGTCGGGTTCGACACAAACACACGTGCCGAAGGGTTCGCCATCCGGATCAACTCGAACGCCTGACGGCAGGCACCGGTGCCTCCCGGTGTCGCCACTGCGGCGATGTTGCCGCGTGGCACAGAAGTACCCAAAATCAAACCGATCATCACATCCGCATAGGCCGGATCACCGGCCAGACCGGTATAGGCCTTGGTTTCCTGTTCTTTCCAGATGCGCTGTTCGGCGGCTTTCACCGCGCGCATTACCGGCGTCACGCCTTCGGCATTCTTGTAGACACCAACACCCAGATCGATCTTCTGATCGCGCGGGTCTTCGCGGTACATCTGCATCAGCGCCAGAATCTTGTCGGCGGGCTGCGGTTTCAGGTTCTCGAACATCAGTTCTCTCCGGTTGCGACGGGCAGGGTCGGGAAGGCACCCCATTCAGCCCAGGAGCCGTCATAAAGCGAGTGGTCTTTCTTGCCCATGCGTTCCAACGCAAGGCTGAGAATCGCGGCCGTGACGCCAGACCCGCAAGAGGTGATCACCGGTTTCGACAGATCGACACCTGCAGCCTCGAATATGGCGCGGCAGTCCTCGGGCGACTTCATTGTTCCGTTGGCGTTCAACAACTGCCCAAAGGGCACATTCCGCGAGCCGGGAATATGGCCCGAACGCAGCCCTTCGCGCGGCTCGGGTGCGGTTCCGGCAAACCGGTCGGCCGAGCGGGCATCGATGATCTCGTGATCTGCCAGCTTGGCGGCGGCGGAAACTTGCGTGACGTCCCGGACAAGCTGGTTTTGCACGCGAACAGTCATGTGGCGGTCGCGAATGACCGGAGGCAGATCCTCGATCTCGCGCCCCTCGGCCTGCCATTTTGGCAAACCCCCATCCAGAACCGCGATGTTTTCCTGCCCCATAAGACGGAACAGCCACCAAACGCGCGCTGCGGACATCAGCCCGGCACCATCATAAACCACAACCTGATGACCATCACCGACACCCATGGCCCGCAGGCGTGACATGAATTTTTCGACCGGTGGCGCCATATGAGGCAAGTCGGAACGGTGATCTGATATCTCATCAATATCGAAGAACCGTGCTCCGGGGATATGCCCGGCATCATATTCGGCCTTGGCATCACGGTTTTGCGCGGGCAAATACCACGACCCGTCCAGAATCCGCAGATCCGGGTCTTTCATATGCGCGGCCAGCCATTCGGTGGATACGAGGGTTTTTGGATCGTCCTGCATCAAAGCCTCCCCTAAGCGAGCTTGGGGTTTCCCTATACCCCGTGGCATGGGCGTTCAAGGCTGGATAGCGCTAGCGCTTGTTGACCTCAGGAATTATCGCGCCTTGCGCAGGCGGAAATGCTGGATGATGCCGATGACACTGATCACAATCCAAAACCCTTCGATCAGCATCGAGGCCAGATTGAAATTCTCAAGCAGCGAAAAGACGATCAGGACAGACCCCAGCAGGTTGATCACCGGAAAGGCCAGGTCATCGGAATTCATCATCCGCATCTGCGTCGCGAAATACGCCGCCACCACGATCAGCGCCCCGAATGAGCCGATGGCATCCACGATGGTAAGTGTGTCAAAGATAGCCGTCATACCTGGGCCGTGCCATTTTCAGGAGATTCAGTGTGTTGCGCATAGTGATGCATGTTTAGAAACGCGGCTCCTTGCGAACCGGCGCGATACCCGTGCGGCAGGTCCGCAGCAAAGCGCAACCCCTGCCCGGCCTGTAAGGGCACCCATTCCTCGCCACGCAGAATTTCCAAAGTACCGCTGAGGACAAATACTTCCTCGGTCACCCCGGCGGCATGAGCCGGGGATTCGTGGCTTTGGTTCGCGGCAAGGTTCACGTGAAAAGTCTCGGCTCCCAGTGCGGGATCGAAGGGAAAGACGATCTTGACCTCGATACTGCCGGGAAAGGTTACAGTCTGAAAGACCGATGGATCGCCCAGCGTTGTGTCGATCAACCCGCTGAGCGGTATCTGAAAGCCTTTGGCGATTTTCCAAAGCGTGGCGATCGTTGGGCTCGATTCGCCGCGCTCAATCTGGCCAAGCATGGCTTTGCTGACCCCGGTCATCTCGGCGACTTTGGACAGGCTCAACCCCGAAGCTGTCCGCACATCCCGTAATTTCAGCGTAATGTCGTCCATAGCCATACCCGCGCCCTGCGATTTACCTTGTACGTTATAACGCACATGTGCTACGTGCGCTATAACGTACGAACCCCGAATTATGCAACCCGAGGCAACAGGGAAAACAGCATCATGCCAATGTACCGATCCAGAACCTCTACCCATGGCCGCAACATGGCTGGCGCACGTGGCCTTTGGCGGGCCACAGGTATGGGTGACGACGATTTCGGCAAACCGATCATCGCCATCGTCAACTCATTCACCCAGTTTGTGCCGGGTCACGTGCATCTGAAGGACCTGGGCCAGATGGTCGCGCGCGAGGTCGAAGCCGCAGGTGGCGTGGCGAAAGAGTTCAACACGATCGCCGTGGATGACGGTATCGCCATGGGCCATGACGGGATGCTGTATTCGCTGCCCTCACGCGAAGTGATCGCGGATTCGGTCGAATATATGGTCAACGCCCATTGTGCGGACGCTATGGTCTGCATTTCGAACTGCGACAAGATCACTCCCGGCATGCTGATGGCCGCCATGCGTCTGAACATCCCGGCCATTTTCGTCTCAGGCGGTCCGATGGAAGCGGGCAAGATCGACATCGCCGATCTGGAAGCCAAGAAGATTGACCTTGTGGACGCTATGGTGGCCGCTGCGAACGACAAGTTCACCGACGAGCAGGTTCAGCACATCGAAGAAAACGCCTGCCCCACATGTGGTTCATGTTCGGGCATGTTCACCGCGAATTCGATGAATTGTCTGGCCGAGGCGCTGGGTCTGGCCCTGCCGGGTAACGGCTCGACTCTGGCGACGCACGCAGACCGCAAAGAACTGTTCCTTGAAGCCGGCCGCAGGATCGTCGAGATTACCAAGCGCCATTACGATCTGGATGAAAAAGGCTTTCTGCCCCGTGAGATTGCCACCTTTGATGCGTTCGAAAATGCCATGAGCCTTGATATCGCCATGGGTGGATCGACCAACACGGTGCTGCACCTGCTGGCCATCGCGCATGAGGGTGAAGTTGACTTCACCATGGCCGATATGGACCGCCTCAGCCGTCGTGTTCCCTGCCTCTGCAAAGTCGCGCCCAACACCGAAAATGTGCATATGGAAGACGTCCACCGTGCCGGTGGTATCTTCTCGATCCTGGGTGAGCTCAGCCGTGCGGGCCTGCTGCACAACGAATGCAGCACCGTGCATTCGGCCACGATGGGAGAGGCGATTGCCAACTGGGACATCACCATCGCCAACAACCCCAAGGCACAGGAACTGTTCAAGGCCGCCCCCGGCGGTGTGCGCACCACACAGGCGTTCAGCCAGTCGAACCGGTTCAAGGAACTGGACACTGATCGCAAGGGCGGCGTGATCCGGTCCAAGGAACACGCGTTCAGTCAGGACGGTGGTCTGGCGGTTCTGTTCGGTAACATCGCCCGCGACGGCTGCATCGTGAAAACCGCTGGTGTGGATGCCAATATCCTGCAATTCACTGGCTCGGCTTACGTGTGCGAAAGCCAGGATCAGGCAGTCAGCGATATTCTCACTGGCAAGGTGAAAGAGGGCGACGTGGTGGTGATCCGCTATGAAGGCCCGCGTGGCGGTCCGGGGATGCAGGAAATGCTGTACCCGACATCCTATCTGAAATCGAAGGGTCTGGGCAAAGCCTGCGCCCTGCTAACCGACGGGCGGTTTTCGGGCGGAACATCCGGTCTGTCGATCGGCCATGTCTCGCCCGAGGCGGCTGAAGGCGGAGAGATTGGCCTGGTCCAGAATGGCGACACGATTGAAATCGACATCCCCAACCGCTCGATCAATCTGGCCGTGTCAGATGAAGAGCTTGCCGCCCGGCGCGAAGCACAGGACGTAAAAGGCTGGGTGCCTGCTGCGCCGCGCAAACGCAAGGTGTCTACCGCGCTGAAGGCCTATGCCAAGCTGACCACCAGCGCGGCAAAAGGTGCCGTACGCCAAGTCTAAACTGACACATTACCGGTCTGCTGACGCGGCAGACCGGTAAGCCGATCATGCACAGGCGCTCTCGGGCCAACCAGAGCAGATGTTTCGCAAGAAACGTTGACAGAGGACGAGGCATCCAGCCTTAAGATCAATCGCCCAGCTTGGCGTGAATTTCGTCCAGATCGATTTCGCCGATCGGCATCTTGTTGGCCGGGTTTTCGAAATCGTATTTGAACAACTCGAAATCCTGCTTGTAGATCTCATAGACCAGATGCATCGACAGGTCGTCGAAATAATCCTCGACCGGATGTGCGCGCTTGGGGCCGTGGCCTTCGGATTCGTTGAACCGGGGTATTTCGGACAGCGAAACTGAATGCTTCAGCTTGGTATTGTCCAAGACACCCTGCATCCCGTCGTTGAACGCTTCGGTCCAGAAGATCCGATCATAACGGCCACCGTTCACGATGAAGGTCGACACGTGACCAGACATGGCCGACCAGTGAATGTCCGGGTCCATCGGGCGTCGCCAGCGGATGGTATCCCGCGCAAACAGCAGGAACCGGCGAAAGCTGGCGATTTGGTCAAACTCTCCCTTGCCATCGTCACCGCCCACCTCGATCCCGTAATTGTAGATCAGCGTCGGCACCAGATTGCCACGATACCGTTTGCCGTTGCGCTGAATCCCGCAGATCTTGTCGAAAAACGAGCTCAGAATACGCGTGTATGGGTTGCGCACACAGGTAAAGGAATACGAAGCATGATCGCGCACATTTTTGGAAATCAGATCCTGGCTCTGATCAAAGGCCCATTTGTGCATGCCATCCTTGGCGTCATGGATGTCACCGTCAAAGAACTGGCCGTGATCCGAATAATACATGATCTGCCCAATGGTCGAGCAGGCGCATTTGGGCACGACGCGGTACACCATGCTTTCGCTCTCGGTCATCCAGGTACCGGGAAAACCCATCTGCTGTGCCTCCTACGCTGGTCTGGTCTCAAACCGATATGCCAGCTTTTGATAACAAGGAACCAAAATTATTCTGTTTATTCAATCGCTCATCCTCAGTATCACGGTTGAAACCGGGCAGAAACGGAAATTACCTAACCTCGATGGCGAAGATTGCTTATATATTGCTATGCCATAAGGACCCTGATGCAATCATTGCACAGGCTGAACAGCTGACCGCTGCGGGCGATTGCATGGCTATTCACTTTGACGCCCGTGCCAGCGCCGAAGCCTACGGGCGCATTCGTTCCGCGCTGGATCAAAATCCGAACGTGACCTTTGCCAAAAGGCGTATCAAATGCGGCTGGGGAGAATGGTCGCTGGTGCAGGCCACGCTGAACGCCTTGCAGGCTGCTGTCGAAACCTTCCCCCGCGCCACGCATTTTTACATGCTGTCCGGTGATTGCATGGCGATCAAAACGGCAGAATACACCCATCGGTTTCTGGATGATCACGACAAGGATTTCATCGAAAGCCACGACTTTTTCGAAAGCGACTGGATCAAGACCGGCATGAAAGAAGACCGGCTGATCTATCGCCATTATTTCAATGAACGCACCCAGCCGAAACTGTTCTACGCTGCCTATGAAACGCAGAAGCGTTTCGGGCTGACGCGGCAAATTCCCGAAGACCTTCAGGTTATGATAGGCAGCCAATGGTGGTGTCTGCGCCGCCGAACGGTCGAGATGATTCTGGACTTCCTGCGACAGCGCAGGGACGTGATCCGGTTTTTTGCGACCACCTGGATACCCGATGAAACCTTCTTTCAAACGCTGGTACGCCATCTGATCCCGAAGGGTGAGATCGAAAACCGTACTCCGACATTTCTGATGTTTTCGGATTATGGAATGCCCGTCACGTTCTACAACGATCACTATGACATGCTTCTGGGTCAGGACTATTTGTTTGCCCGCAAGATCAGCCCAGAGGCGCATGAGCTGAAAGAGCGTCTCGGCTCACTTTACGCGAGTGAGGGCATCGACTTTTCCATCTCGAACGAGGGGCGCAGTCTGTATGCGTTTCTGGCCGGCCGGGGGCGCATCGGGCGCCGGTTCGGGCAACGTTTCTGGGAGGCCGGAAGTGTTCTGGGCCCCGACCGAGAGCTGTTTGTGATCGTGTGCAAGAAGTGGCATGTCGCCAAAAGGCTGGTCGATCAGATCGCGTCTGAAACAGATATCCCCTGCGTCGAATACCTGTTTAACGAAGAGGAAACTCAACTGCCTGATCTGGGCGGTATTGAAACGACGCTGACCAAGCGCTCGCGCCATCGGCGGGCCGTTGTACGAATGCTTTTCGAAAGTTTCGGATCAAACCAGTTGGTTCTGTGCCTCGACCCGGCCAATCTGGACGTAGTTCAGGATTTCAGCGGTGATCAGGCCAAAACCCATGTGCTTGAGGTCGAATGCGAATATTCGGACGAATACCTGATCGGACATGCGCGCCGCGTCGGCTTGGCGGGGGACAACAGCCCGGTCGAGACTGTTTCCCATCTGCTGCCGACACTTCGCAACGATCTGAGTTACGAGTCCCAACAAATCCGCGCCGCCGGTTTGGACAATTACCTGCGACTGCGGGAAACCACCCAGCGCGCCGAAAACGTAGCTGTCATATCCGAATTTCTAGGGGTGGACGAAGAAAAGGCCAGCGCGGTTATGCGGCTGGACTACCTGTTCGCCGATTAAACGGAAGATCAGCATGAAATCCGACAGCTTTTCGGCCCCCTTCGGTGCATAAGGTGCACCGCATATTTGCCTGCCGGAGCGGACGGCCTAAACCCAACATCACTGCCATCGTGATTTTTATTCAAAAATCGGATACTGTGCAGCCAATTGGGCCAATTTGCTTATACTTTTTCTTTGGCAGGCCGGCCCTGGCCAGTGACAGGCAAAAACAGACCCGCCCTTTATTCAGAATGACGGGTATCTGCACATCGCAAAACCCGAAAGCCCCGGCTGGCCGCACTTAGACATTTGAAACGCAACTCCGGGGGGAACAGTTGTGCTTATAGATCAAATTGAAACGTCCAGATCATATATCCCAAATGACGCAGACTGGAACCTGATATACAAGGTTCTGCCGGGCGAGGCCAAGATTGCCGACCCGTCAGTTATTAACCCTCATTTCGAATGTATCGAGGTGACCGACAACACGGTTCTGCCAGCAAGCGGCATGTATGTTGTTCTGCGCGGTGTGGTTCAGCTGCGGCAGAATGGAAATCCTTTGGCCAGCGCGGATGTCGGTGACTATTTCTATGAAGAGCACCTTCAGATATCGGACATTCCCGTCAGCCTCGAAGCGCTTGCGCTGGACGGATCGCGGCTGGCTTTTCTGTCCAGCGAGAACTGGCGGCAGATACCAGAGGAAATCCGGCAACCCTGCTTCGCCACGATGTTCGGCGATCTGGTCAGTGTTCAATTGCAGAATTTCCAGCAGCCGATCAATTGTTGCAGCGTGACGGCTGCCGCCCTCAGCATGTCCGCGTTGGGCTTCAGTTGCGAAGTGAACGACATTTTCCGTGAATGCGCGCTGCCTTCGTCTTTCGTCGTCAATGACGGTATCTCACTGGGTGAGCTGTTTGACGTCGCCTGTACCTACATTCATTCGCAGGGCTTGCGGGACAGTGTTCAGGTTCAGGCCTATTTCATGGACGAGGACACGACAAACGTGCAGCTGTTGCTGGATGCGATTGACGAATCCAACCGGCTGGGTGGTGACAATGATATTCTGGTGGCGAATTTTCAGGTCGGCGTCGCCCATGGCAAAGCGAATATGCCGGGCGGGCATTTTGCCGTAATCGCCAAGTGCAACCCAAGCACTGGGCTGGTGCACATGATGGACGTACATCCTGAGAAATACGGCAAGCTTTGGGTTACAACCGCAGACCGGCTTTGGAAGGCGATGTCGGACCGTGACGGAACCTCGATGCGGTCGCGTGGCATTTTGCGCTTCTCGGCGCGTGCCGCGGTCAAGACGCATCTGAAGACATTCAAGCAACGATGCAACTATGTCGACAGCACGCTCTATCTGGCAAAAGACCCCAAGAAACGGCGCAACCTGTTCCGCCGCGCCACTCCGAACATGAACTCCTTAGGTGTGTTGGTGGAAAGCCTGGCCATTCACGGCGATGACAAGGTGGACGAAGACGAGCTGCTGCGGGCCACCGAAGCCTCTTTCACGGATGTTGTCTCACGGGTGGCCACGGCCGCGGACATGCACAACATGGCCCAGAAATATCTGAACGCGGCTGAAAACATACACCTGAGCAGTTCACTTCGCAGTTTCGGAACGCGCGAGGACACATCGATCCTTACCCCCGAAGACTGGTTCAAGATGCAACTACAGGGCCTGGACGCCAACACGGACCGTCACCTGATGATCAATATCGACTTTAATCGGGTAACCGGGATCGAAGCCATCCGCCCGCCGGTAAACGTTTACCGGGAAACCGCGTTGCTCGAAGAATTCTGGTGCCTGTGTATCGCATATGATGAAGCAACCGACCTTGTGACGATCGTCGACATGAGCCCCGCAACGTCACAGGTCTGGCAAGCCCCTCGTGGCAACATCTTCCGCGGCCTGCGCGATCTGGAGGACCCGGCTTTGCTGGTGATCGAAACAGTTGAGCCGCCCGAAGATCCCGGGGATGTCGCCAGCATTATCCGGAACAACCCCATGGTTCTGTTTTATGAAGATGAAGACCCGTGGTCCTACATGCTCAGAAGTGTTCTTTCGAACATCGGTGCGACCAGCGTAAAGCAGGTGGATGTGGGCGGTCGCGACCCCAACGCGATAAAGATGCGACGTCAGCTGATATCTTTAGGTGAAAAACCCAAAGTTCCCTACCTGTTTTTCCAAGGCCAGTGCATCAGCAAAGGCGAAAAGCTGGAAGACATTGTGGACATGATCAAGGCGGGTCACCTTCAGGACCGCATGATCGAAGCGGGTCTTCCCGTTTCCAAGCTTGAAGAGACACCCAGCCTGAACAAGAACATGTTCGGCTATCCCAAAGGTGTGATGAACGAGGTAAGCAGCGGCAAACGCAACGTGCTGCTTTGTGCCTGCGGGTCATCGGCGGCAGACAAGATACCAGAACTTGTTGAACGCATCGTCGACGCCGGACACAATGTCAAACTGATCCCTTCTACTTCGGCTGAAAAGTTTTTTCGGGACTTCGGCGCTGAACGGATCGACGCCAAGATCACCCATAACGACTATTACCGCGACGATGATGAATGGAACTTCCGTTACATGGAATTCGACATGCCGGTGCGAGCGTCTCATCTGGCGCTATGCGACTGGGCCGATTGCGTGATCGTCGCTCCTATCACCTGCAACACCATGGGCAAAGTGGCAAACGGGATCGCCGATAACCTTCTGACCTCGGTCTTTGTGGCATGGCAGTACCAGAAGAAGCCCGTGATCCTGTGCCCGGCCTGTAACACGAATATGTGGAACAACATCACCACCCAGAACAATGTCGCAAGGCTGAAGACACTGGGCATTGATTTCATAGGTCCCCGGGAAGGCCGGCTGTCAAACGGTCGGATGGGGATTGGCATGATGGCCACACCTGACCAGATCATGGAAGCACTGGGCGAAGCGTTCGAAGAACTGGACGACCAGAAATACCGCGTGTGCAAATGGGCACGAGAGGCTGCCGCCGCTGATGATATCAATGAATGGAAACGTGTGTTCCGCGCCATCGATGAAGGTGTCGTGGGCATCAATATTGTGGACGAAGCCCACGGCGATTCATTGCTACATTATGCGGCCGGTGGCGAAGGAGAATTGAACGAAGGTGGTCACGATCTGGGCAAGCCAGATTATGAAGCGGCACAGGATTTGATTGACCGCGATATCGACGTCAATATCGTCAACGACCACGGTTTCACGGCATTGCATGTGGCTGTGATGAACAAAGCCCCAAGGATGGTCGACATCCTGTTGCGCGCCAAAGGCATGGATGCAACCTCGTGCATTAAATTTGTTCAGGGCATGGATATCACACCCGAAATCCAGACCATGCTGGATGCTTGGGCGCGAGACCACAACCTTAAGATAAAAGACGCAGAACAGGGCCGTGACGAAACCTTTGTTGCCGTTCAGGAACCCACCTATCTGTATTTCACATACGGCTCCCTGAAACAGGGGTTCCCGAACCATGAGGCTCTCAGCCGGGTCTTGAATGACTTTGTCGGGCCTGCCCGCACGCGGCAACCAATGCCACTGATCGTTCCAAACGAACCTTTCTGCGACAATCCGAACTGTGGCTTCCTGCACCGAATGGCGACCCTTGTCGATCAGCAGGGCATGGGCAAACAAGTAAGCGGAGAGGTTTACCGGGTGACGGAATCGGGCCTGCACGAACTGGACAAACTGGAAGGTTATCATGGTCCGGGCTCACCCAAGAACGTCTATATCCGCAAAAAGATCAACGTGATCGTGGATGGGGTGATGAAACCCGCCTACGCCTATGTGATCGCCGATCCTGAAAAGTACATGCAAAACTGGCGTGACGGAAAATCAGATGTTATCAGCGACTACACGCTGGATATGGCGCAGGGTGAACCCAAGCCCGGATTCGAGCCGGCTATCTAGTTTTCCGCTGTGCTGACTGGTGGCGGTTTCGGGCTTTCCTTGGAACTGAGATTATAAGCCGTGATCACCACCATACAAAGCAGCACGAACGGCCAGAACCCGGCCTTGGGAATAAGGTTGTCCCGATAGTGGATGATCCGCAACGATGTCTCAACGTCGGACGCAAACAGGTATGTATTGACCGAAACTGCCAGCAGCATGAAGTACATAAGGAAAAAGAACGACTCCATGTAGATCACGGGAGAGCCCGCGAACCCTTCGCGCAACTGCACATGGGCCAGCAGGATCACGAAAAACAGAACCGAGCAGGTTCCGATCACGCTGGAGGTGCTGAAATCGTGCCGATCGGCGAGCCCTTCGCGGCGCGTGACGGTCATCAGCGCCCCGAACAGCAGCATTGTCACGACAAGAAGCGGGACCATGTGCACGATAAACGCGTTTGCGAAATTGCGCTTGATGACGAAGTTATAATGCAGCTCGGGCATGTTGGTTTGAGAGGCGTTCTGAGCGATGCCCAACGTCGTATCCAGGCTTGACAACTTATAGTCGAAATAGGTGTTCTCACGTTCCCACGTACCCATCACGATCTGACTGTCGATGCCGAAAATATCATCCGGCCCGGTCGCGGTATATGCCTCAAGGTCGGGAACCAGCGCAACATTGATGTCAAAAGATGCAGGCCAGAAGCGCACCCAGACCGTTTTGTGATCAAAGGGGTAACGGGTGTAGTCAAAGCTCTGACGAAGGGTTTGTTCAAAGTACCACCCGATCAGCAGGCCATCCTTTTGCGGTAGCCGATAGGCCTCTTCGATCAGACCATTTGCTGTATCGACCGCTTCGGGCAGAAGGAAACCGATCTCTCCCTCGGCTGGGCGGATCCTGTCATGTTCACCGTCGATGTAGTGCTGCCAGATGTAGCCAGTGACCTGAACATCGCTGGCACCAAGAAAGCTGAACGATTTGATGAAGATCCCCGTTTTGACGCGGTAATCTGGTGCCGAGTCCAGCTCACCGAGAAAGGCATCCACTGATGCCTGATCCGGAAGCTGCGTTGGGTCGCCTTCAAAATGGTTCAAGTCGATCCAAAGCCTGAGCAACAGACCGGCCAGCCCAAGGGTCAGCAAGCCAGAAATCAGCCACACCTTTCTTTCAACGCTCATTCAGCCTCCTGCCTTGTCGCCTAATCAGCCAGAAACCCCACTGAACCCAGAAGGGATTGCGTGATACCCATAGCGGTAAACTGCGTTGTCAGATCGGCATACCCCCCGTGTTGTTTGGGCAGAGTGTTCTGCTGTCCGCTTTCAGCCAGCAGGCGTGTTTGACGAATGGACAGATCGACCATTGGCAAAGGCTCGGAGGTCGTGAAGGCTGCAAGCCCGTCCGCATATTCAAGTGCTGCGTCCCAATCGCCGCGCGCCAGCATGACGGCGCAAGCGTCCGAGTAAAAATGCAAGTGACTGTGCCCCACACATCCCTCGGCAATGATTTCAGACCCCAGGTTCAACAAGCGCGTTTGCTCATCAGGGTTTGTCTCGGCCATTGCCAGAGCCGACAGAGCTTTGGGCCCTACAAAGTTCCGCCCATGTTCAAGCGCGATTTCAACCGCGCGACGACCGGCCGTACGCGCGCGGTCTGACTGTCCGGCATAAACCTGTGTTCGCGCCAGATGTTCAAGGGCCTGCGCTTCGAGTCTTTTTGCCCCGACGCGTTCCGCAATTTCAGCTGAAACACTGAAAGCGTCCAGCGCCTGATCAAGGTTGCCCAGAAAGGTCTCGGCCACGCCCAGGCAGGTCTGTGCAACGCATTCCGGAACAAAGGCAAAGTACTTTTGCGAGACTTCGATGGCCTCAATGGCGTCCGCCTTGCCCTGTGCTACGTCCCCGGTGTAACTGCGCGCGACGCTGAGATTGTGCAGATTGGCGGCCAGATCGCGGACCAGCCCTTTTTCGCGCGCCCGCTCAACAGCCTGCGTATAAAAGCCTGTCGCTGTCTTCATGGTGGCTTTCATGAAGTTTGCATCACCAAATCCGCTTAGCGCCCCTACCTCAAGGCGGGCAGAGCCAAGTTTGCGGGCAAGCGTCAGGGCGCGTTCATTGGCGCTCAGCGCTTCCTTGTCCCGGCCCAGAGGGAAATAAACATTACCGCGCACGTAGCTGATCTGAGCCACATCCCGCTCTGACCCGCAACGCTCGGCGGCGGATTCAGCCATATCGAGTGCCTCCAGGGCATCCTGATACAAGCTGGCTTGCCGTGCGGCCTGCGCCAGCCCGATATGCGCGCGGCTGATTTGCTCATCGGTTTCGGCAACCCGGGCAGCTTCCCGAAATTCACGCAGTGCGTCGCCGGACAGACCCTGAAGCCTGTGCGTCTCAGCACGAGCGCACAGCAGGTCGAACCGGACACCTGCAGGGGACGGCAGTTCCAGGGCGCGTTCGATCAATGGGCTGGCATCGTCGAATCTGAAGGCCTGGATCAGTTTGTCCGCCGCCTCCAGATACGCCTGCGCGGCGTTATTCGCTCCGGCCCGGTCCAGATGCTGTGCGCACAGGGTCGCATCGCGATCCTCGAACCACTTGGCGGCCTGCCTGTGCAGGCGCGCGCGCTCGGATTTGACCAACGTCGCATAGGATCCATCCCGGATCAGCGCGTGGGCGAACATAAGGTCAGGCCCTGCCTCTCGGACCAGCGCGGATCGGATCAGGCTGGTCGTATCCAGATGCCCTTCACCCAGAATGAAGTTCAGAACTTCTGGCGAGAACCGCTGCCCCAATACCGATGCGGCCTGAATGGCGGCGCGGCTGGTTCGATCCAGTGCATCCAGTCGGGACTGAACGATCCCCTGAATACTGCCGGGCACGCCTTGCTGGGTAAGTACATCCGTATTGCGCAACAACTGTTCAAGAAACAGCGGATTGCCCCCGGCGCGTTTGACACAGGTGTCCAGCAACTCGGGGTCGATGGCCGTGAATTCTTCGACCAACAGTCTGGCCTGTTCCTCCCCCATCGGCGCCAGTTCCATCTTGGACACCAGCGCGCCATCGGTTGCCATTTGCCAATCCCGGTCAATCGGATCGCCTTCGGCCCGGCTTGTCATCATCAACACGCAAGGGATATTCCGCGTCGCCGCCGCTATATGAGAGCAGGTCATCAGGATCTCGGGCGAGGCCCAGTGGATGTCCTCGATCTGGATCAGCAAGGGGGCTTCCTGGCTGCTGGCCGACAGCAACTCTTCAATGACCTGCCGCCGTCCGCGCAGGCGGGTTTTATTGTCCATCACCGCAAACACCTCAGCCAGACCCGAATCCTGCTCCAGCTCGAGCAGCGCATTGAGGTGTGCGGCATTCGGGGGGCTGACCCAGCCCCTGGCGATTGCGTCCCTAGCCGCTGCGGCACCTGTTTCCGCGCCATCTGCCGGGTCAAGACCCAAGATACTGCGGGCGACCATCTGAATGGCCGAATGCCCTTCGCGCGCGCCGAAATCCATCACGACACCGTTGTGGATCGTGTAGGACTGGCCGGATGCCAGCTCAGCAACCTGCTCGGACAAATGGGTTTTCCCGATCCCGGGCTCACCCAGGATCACATGGACTTCGCCCTTGCCGTGACGCTTGCATCGGTCAAATGTGGCAGAGAACACCGACAATTCCCGCTCGCGCCCGATGAATTTGTGACGCCGTGTGCGAATGTTCCGGGCCAATCGATCCAGACGCCAGACTTCAACGGGATCATTCAGCCCTTTGATGGCCTTCACACCAATGGATTCGCCCACGAATAGCGGCCCCAACGCGCGCTGAATGTCGTGTGAAACCAGAGTCTCACCCCCCGCGGAAATATCCGTCAGGCGGGACGCCAGATTCACCCCGTCTCCTGTAACGGTGTATTCCGTATGCGACTGACTTCCGGTCGTACTGGCAATGACTTGACCCGAGGAAATACCGATGTGGCAGGAAAGCGGCGGTGACAAGGTCGGCAGAGCTGCATGTATCTCGGCAGCAGCACGCGCGGCCCTTTCGGTATCATTGGTGTGTGAAATCGGCGCTCCGAAGACGGCCATGACCGCATCGCCGATATGCTTGTCTATACGACCACCGTATTTTTCGACGACATTGTCCACTTTGCTAAAGAATTGATTCAGCAGCGCATGCAGATCTTCAGCATCCAGCTCGCTGGATAGTTTCGTGAATGCGGTCAGATCGGCAAACATCACAGTAACCTGTCGCCGCGCGGGCTCGAGCTGTGCAGCAGATTCAGGTTCTGCTGAGGTTTGGCTGGCATCAATCTGTTCGATGGCGCGCAGCAGCCGCCGCCGATCACCGACGGCCGTCACCCCAATTTCGATCAAATCCTCGGCCGTCAAATCAGGCAGGATGGAGAAATCGATTTTGTTGTCTGCGAAGGCCTGCGCGTACTCGTTTAATCCAATTGCGCTCAGCCAGCCCCTCAGGTCCTGAGACATGTTGCCCCTCTGAAGTCCCCCACTTCATTCAGGAACCTAGCATGTGCGCCGCTTCGAGTCTGCTAGAACCTATTTAATTTATGCTTTTGAGCAGGGTTAATCCAAAACTGGCTCCTGCACCAAGCCAGCGTTTCCAAAACCGCTCGACAGGATATACGAACAGCAGGCCTGGGTGATCTCGCGGAAGCGGGCTCTTTCCCGACGGTAAATATATACCTCTCGCTTGTCTGGCAAATCTGAAATCGGGCGAAAGGCGACCGCATCCGGGATGAACTGTGCGACGGTCTGCGGCAGGACCGTGATCCACTGGCCTGCCCTGACAGTCGTGATCAGGGAATGCGTGTTGTGAATGGTAACCTCGGCCCTGTCCAGGATCTCTCGGAAAGGCGCGGACTCGATAAAGTCGCACAAGGCGTTTCGCACGAAGGGCGCCGCCATCAGGTCACAGATTTCAGGCGGTTTGGCCCGTGTCATAAGCGGATGATCAGAAGCTGCGACCAGTCCGAACCGATCCTGAAACAGCGGCTCGGCACTGACCCCGTTCAGGGGATGATGACCGGATGCAATGCCGATGTCCGCCTTATCCCCGGCAACGGCGTCCAGAACCTGTTGCGAATCCCCGTCTCGCAACTCGATCTTCAACCCGGGAAAGCGTGATGTCATATGTCCCAGCAAGGCGGGAAAGACCAAGGCCCCCACCGACGGCACGGATACGATGCGGATCAACCCTTGTTCCGCCTGCGCCGCCATTTCTATGTTCTGAACAGTCTGATCAAAATCGCGCACTTGTTTGAGAGCAAGGTCCAGAACTTGCTGACCCAGTGGCGACAGGTGGTTTTTTCGTTCACCTTCAAACAGTTTCTTACCCAGATGATCTTCAAACTGCTTCAGCATCATTGAGACGGCGGATTGCGTCCGACCCAGACGGCTGGCAGCCTCGGCAAGGTTTCCGGTTTGGGCCACGGTACAAAAACACCGCAGCATCTCGACTTTCATCGCCATACTTCAAACTTTCTGAAGTTTTCTAAAGTTATTTGAGTTTGACTGATGTTGATCGAAAGTTCCATCCTGACCCAAATCGAAATTTGCGAATTTGGGGCATGACGTGACCAAACTGAACCTGATTGCCGGCGAATGGCTGGCCGGCGAAAGCGAAATTGAAAACCGCAATCCTTCGGATTTAAGCGATCTGGTTGGCATGTTCACACAAGCCAGCGCCGATCAGCTTGAGGCGACTCTGGATCAGGCGCGCGTCGCGCAGGCCGAATGGGCCGCCTACGGGCTGGAGCGAAAACAGGCCGTCCTGAACGCCATCGGCAACGAGTTGATGGCCCGCGCCGAGGAACTCGGCACTCTGCTCAGCCGCGAAGAAGGCAAGCCGCTGGCCGAAGGCAAGGGCGAGGTTTACCGCGCCGGTCAGTTCTTCACGTATTACGCCGCCGAGTGTCTGCGCCAGATCGGTGAAAACGCCGATTCCGTGCGCCCCGATATCGAAGTGGATGTGCGCCGCGAAGCTGTTGGCGTAGTTGCGATCATCAGTCCGTGGAACTTCCCCACTGCAACCGCCTCGTGGAAGATTGCCCCGGCGCTGTGCTATGGCAACGCGGTGGTGTGGAAACCCGCCAACATCACACCCGCCTCGGCTGTGGCCCTGACTGAAATCATCGAACGGCAGGATATTCCGAAAGGTCTGTTCAGCCTTGTGATGGGCTCGGGCCGTTCGGTCGGTCAGCGCCTTGTGGAAAGCCCCAAGGTCAATGCGATTTCCTTCACCGGGTCTGTACCCGTGGGCAAAGGCATCGCCGCCGCAGCAATCCAGAACCTGACCAAGGTGCAGATGGAAATGGGGTCCAAAAACGCGCTGGCCGTGATGGACGACGCCGATCTGGATCTGGCGGTGACACTGGCACTGGGCGGGGCCTTTGGCGGGACCGGTCAGAAATGCACCGCCTCGTCGCGGCTGGTGGTTCATGCGGGCATCCACGATGCCTTTGTCGAGAAACTGGTTGCCGGTGCGCAGGCAATGAAAGTGGGTCACGCGCTGGAAGCAGGCGTGCAGATGGGCCCCGTCGTCAGCCAGCAGCAGTTGAATGAAAACCTCGCCTATGTCGATCTGGGCAAATCCGAAGGGGCCGAGCTGGCCTGTGGCGGTCAGCGCCTGGAGATGCCTCATGACGGGTTCTACATGTCGCCGGGCGTGTTCCTGAACACCATCAACGACATGCGCATCAACCGCGAAGAAATGTTTGCGCCCCTGACATCCGTCATCAAGGTCAGCAGCTATGACGAGGCGCTGAGTGTGGTCAACGACACCAATTTCGGCCTGACCTCGGGCATCGTGACCAAATCGCTGGCTCGCGCCACCCATTTCCGCCGCAACGCGCGCACCGGTGTTGTGACGGTTAACCTGCCCACCGCTGGCACCGATTACCACGTGCCTTTCGGTGGCCGGGGCGACAGCTCGTACGGGCCGCGCGAACAGGGTAAGGCAGCGGCTGAATTCTATACAACGGTCAAAACCGCCTATATCAGCGCAGGCCCGGTCTGATGCGGATCGACGGCCTGCAATATGCCAATTGGTCGGAGAAGATATTTCGCCAATTGCGCGAAGGGCGCGTGGACGCGATCCACGTCACCATCTCCTATCATGAGAATTTCCGAGAAACGGTTCTGAATTTCGAGAAATGGAACCGTTGGTTCGAGCAATATCCGGATCTGATCATGAAAGGGCGGTGGGCCGGCGATATCGACACGGCCCGTGAAACAGGCCGGACCGCCGTGTTTTTCGGGTTTCAGAACCCATCGCCCATCGAAGACGACATCGGGCTGGTTGAAATCCTGCACGATTTGGGCGCGCGGTTCATGCAACTGACCTATAACAACCAATCCCTGCTGGCGACCGGTTGTTATGAGGCCGAAGACACCGGCATCACCCGAATGGGCAAGCAGGTGATCAAAGAGATGAACCGCGTGGGCCTTGTGGTGGACATGAGCCATTCGGCTGACCGGTCCACAATCGAGGCGGCTGAACTCTCAGACAGGCCCATCGCAATCACGCATGCCAATCCGCACGATTGGTCCCCGGCCCTGCGCAACAAGCGAGATGATGTCATCCGCGCCGTGACTGAAAACGGTGGGATGCTGGGTTTTTCGGTCTACCCTCACCACCTGAAGGACAAGTCTGACTGCACGCTGGAAAGCTTTTGCGAGATGATCGCCCGCACTGCGGACAAATACGGGGCCAGTCATCTGGGGATCGGCACTGACCTGTGCCAGGATCAGCCTGACAGTATCGTTGAATGGATGCGTGTGGGGCGGTGGACAAAAGAAATCGACTATGGCGAAGGCTCGGCCTCTGCTCCGGGGTTTCCACCAATGCCGGGCTGGTTTCAGGACAACCGAGACTTTGGAAACATCGAACAAGGGTTACGCGCGACCGGCCTGAACGATGACGAAGTGGCCGGGATCATGGGCAGGAACTGGTATCGGTTCTTTGCCGAGAACTTCGTCCCACAAAGGTAGCCAAATGGAACCACACGCGCAGACAGAGATCGCCAGACGTGACACCGCTACGGTCATGCGGCTGTCACGGCTGGGATCATTGCATCAATGCCGGCTCAGCTTTATGCGGCAACTGACACGCCGCATGGCCGATGAAAACTGGAGCTTCTCGCGACCTGCATTCGAAATTGACGACAAAGGTGTCGGCCATGCGGTCTATACCGCGCAAGGCCCCGATCGCGCCTATTCGCTGGTAGCATTTGCCCATGACCTGCCTGCCGATCAACGGTCAGACCGGGTTATTGCCGAAGCCTGGGACGCCACCTTTGCGCTGTTCGACGGTATCCCGACGCTAGAAGACATTGATCGGCTGTCGCGGAACGTACCGCTGCAAGAGGCAGGGCGTGTCAGCGAAACCGAATTGTCACTGTCACGCGCCAACCGTTCCGTGCGACTCTGGGCTCATGTGGTGGATCGTCTGGCTGCGGGCCAACAACCGGACCTGGAACAGATTTATCAGGTCGGCTATCTGATGAGGACCACGGCTGTTTACGGGTCGGGCAAATTCGGCGCTGCGGATCGTGAGAAAACGGCGGACCGGGATGAGGTCAGCGGTCCCTTCCAGATCGAAATGCTGTCGGTGTACCTGACCCGGATTTTTGTACGCGATCTGGTGCAATATATGGCGCAGGTCAAAGGTGGGGATCAAACCGCCGAGCTTGATCCTGAAATCGCACGCTGGCTGGGCATCGGAAATTCCACAGGACTGGGAATGGCGCCGTTCATCGTGAACCATCCCGTTCTGTTCAACAACTGGATCATGGCGCGGGAAGAGGCCATCTCGCGCGTGCGGTCAATTAAGACAGCGACCGAAAAAGACGCGTGCGTCTTTCGCGACGTATTCGCGCGCAGCAAACAGTCAATCGCGTGGTGGCAATCCGAACATCCGATACAGGTGGAAAAACTGGCGGCACTGAAGGACGACCTGAATTCGATCGACGTATTTCTGGCTACAGACGACCTGACACGAGACCATCCGTGGGATCGCATGATCCGATGGTCGGAAACCGCGCTCAGCGAAGAAGGCCAGGAGTTGCTGGCCTCGCTGATCCTTGAGCCTTACGGAGATGTCGTGGATGGGCTGTCCAGCTGCATGGCGGACACAAACACGGCTGCACAGGTTATTGATGGAACAATGCCGGTGTCAGGGGTGCGTACCTTGATCCGGAACAGTTTTGACTGGGCGCTGGATCTTGATTGGAGTGATCCGAAAAACTGCGCGCGCGCCTGGTACGTTTCCGAAGAGAAACTTGAACCCCGACTGGGTGAACGGTTTGAAGAACCAATTGCGGACTATGAACAACCGCTCGCGCCCGCGCGTGATGCGGCGATGGCTTTCAGGGCTCTGCAAGACTGGCCGGATGATGCGCCGATAGCAGAATTTCTTTTGCGCCACCCCGAGCACCGCCACACCGTGCGCCGCGCCCAAATCAGCCGTATCGCGCCATATGGTGAGATTCATGACAACACAATCGGCGCGAAAGTGATGCCCATCGATATGTTGCGCGCAAAGCTGTCCTTCTTTGGCGCGACGCATTTCGACCCTCGTTCAGATCGCTGGGTCCGCATCTGCATGTATGCCGGCGCCCCCTACCCTGATGAGCTAAATACCGCAAACTCAGATTTGTGGGTTTATCCGGAGGTTGCACAATGACTTTTTCATTGAACGAAGTCGAAGCAACCGCCAAACGTGCAACCCGCGGGGCCGGATATGCCTGGGGCGTGGCGGAAGAGGCTGCAAAGGCCACCCGTTGGCTAAGCGCCCAAGGGTTCGACGGGCCCGCTATTCTGGCCCAACTGCTCAAACGTGAATATGCGCCCTGTCTGGAACGCCACATTCCTGTGCTTCCGAACGGAGTATGGGTTGGCGAACAAGACCTGTGCCCCCTGATGACCGGAGCTGTGATATCGGATTCCCCGACCGTCCTGTCCCAAGGCACCATTGCGATTTCAAATCTCGCAGCACCGCTGCTGTTGCTGCCCTTTGTCGCTGCGGGGGCCAAAAAGCTGGGAAAGACAGTAAAAGTCACCTTCGACGGGTATTCTGCGACAACTGATGGTGTTCATCTAAGCTGTGCAGACAGCAATTTGGACCGCGCTGATCATGTTGAGATAACCGAGGGCGACCACATTCAATACGGTCGCCCCCTGCTAAGCCGTGCCGCCCCAAATGCAGAGGCGTGGCAGATCCTCAACTCCATGGCGCACCGTACATATGCCCCTGCAACTGAAGAATCCCGACTGCTTGGCGCTGGTTCCGGCCTGTCGGACAATGACTGAAGGATCATCAGATGACCGAGACCCAAACCCTGTCGCTTGCCGAAATCGAAAAGCTGTCCTTCACCGCGTTGGTTGCCGCTGGCACAAGTGAAGAAAGCGCGCGCCCTCTGGCCGTGGCCACTGCGGCAACCGAAGCGGATGGGGTGGCCAGTCATGGTCTGGCTTATATCCCGATCTACTGTGAACACGTACAATGCGGGAAGGTTGACGGTCAGGCAGTACCGACGCTGGAAACGCCGCGCCCCGGCCTTATCCGCGTAGACGCTGCGACCGGGTTCGCACATGCAGCCATTGAAATGGGCTTTGATGCATTGATCCCGGCGGCTCGTGAACAGGGCATCGCGGCCCTTGCGATCACCAACAGCTACAATTGCGGTGTGTTGGGTTATCACACGTATCGACTGGCGCAGGCGGGTCTGGTTGGTCTTGGATTCACCAATGCACCAGCATCCATTGCACCTTCGGGTGGATCGAAGCCCGTTGTCGGCACCAACCCGTTCTCTGTTGCGGTACCGGGTCCAGACGGGCAACCCGCGTTGCTGATTGACCAGAGCGCCAGCACCATCGCCAAAAGCGAAGTGATGAAACACGCCAGAGAAGGCAAGGCCATCCCGGTCGGCTGGGCACTGGACCCGGACGGAAACCCGACAACAGACCCGAATGTCGGTCTGAAAGGAAGCATGGCCCCATCCGGCGGGTACAAAGGTGTGGGTATCGCTTTGCTGACTGAAATCATGGCGGCCGCTTTGACAGGATCTACTCTTGGGCTGCATGCCTCTCCGTTCTCGGGAACGGTCGGGGGTCCACCGAAAACCGGGCAGTTCTTCATCGCTATTGACCCTGCGGTTTCGTCAAATGGACTGTTTTCAACCGCAATATCGGATCTGGTCGTGTCGATCAGAGATCAGGACGGCGCGCACCTGCCCGGAGATGGGCGCCGTGCATGTCGCCATGCCGCAGGTCAAAAAGGTGTCGCCGTCAACACTGCTACATTGGCCAGGATTGACGCGATAATTCAGGAAAACAGTTAAGAGCAGCCACCAGACCGGGCGGATGTGGTGGCCGCTTGCGCCTAGTTCACGAAATGCAGCGTGTCGAATTCACTGCGCCAGGCAGAGACTTCCGAAGCGACAGGCGCGTCGTCCAGTCCTCGCGTGATCAAATCGGCGAGGCGATCAGCATCTCGAGAGGTCATGCCCCAGCGAACCAATTCAGGAGTGCCAATCCGCAACCCATTCAAGTCCCCTTCAACCGGCTTGACAGGTAATCCGATGCCGCATGCAAGAAACCCGCTTTCGCGAAGCTTCTTCGATGCCGCCTGCCCTCCGCCATAGGGCTCTGCCAGAACCGCGAACTGATGCGAATTGGTGAAGCCTTCCGCACCCTCAAAGACGCGAACACCCTGCGCATCCAACGCTGCGGCCAGTGCTTTTGACAGTGCGATCATCTCGTTCGCGTACGCCTGACCAAAGTCTTTCCAATCCAGCATGGTAACCGCAAGAGCGGCCGTTTTGGCGGCATCGAAATTGGCTGTCATCCCGGGAAAAGCAATAGCATCCAATGATTTGGCAATGTCGACATCATTCGACACGATCAATCCACCTGCTGGTCCACCAAGGCTTTTATAGGTGCTCATGGTCATGAAATGCGCGCCCTCGTTCAACGGGTTCGACCAGGCACGCCCCGCGATTATCCCGCACTGATGCGCGGCGTCGAACATGACTTTCGCGTCAACTTCGTCCGCAATGGCCCGCACCTCGGCAACAGGGTGTTCAAAAAGGTTCAGACTTCCGCCGATCGTGATCAGCTTGGGGCGCTCAGCCCGCGCCAGGTCGCGCAGTTGGTCCAGATCGACTGTGTAGCCATTTGTGTTAACCGGTGCCTCGATCGTGCGCAGCCCGAACAGCCCTGCACAGCCCGCAGTATGATGGGTCACATGGCCGCCGATCATTGCGGGTGGCGCAATGATTGTATCACCCGGCTTACAGGTCGCCATGAAGCCATAAAGATTTGCAATTGCGCCCGACGGCACACGAACCTCTGCAAATCGGGCATCAAAGACCTCTGCACAAAGCTCGGCCGCGATGACTTCGATTTCTTCGATTGCTTCCAGCCCCATTTCATATTTGTCACCGGGATAGCCCAGCGAAGGCCGCGACCCGATGCCCGACGACAAAAGCGCCTCGGCCTTGGGGTTCATGACATTGGTCGCGGGGTTGAGGTTGAAACACTCTTCCTCGTGAATACGGCGGTTTTCCTCTGCCAGATGCACGATCCGGTCCAATAGGTCGCCAGACGATGCCGATGCTGTCTTTGTCGCGATATTCTGAACCAATGTTTCGCTTGCGGTGGGCACCCAGTCTCTATGTGCAAGTGTCATCTGACATCCTCCTGTTTCGTGCACTGTGACTGCTGCTGCGTGACTTCGCAAAGCAGATTTGTTATTTCTTGGCGTAGAAAAACTAAGGCTAAGGTGATGAGCGTTTCCCCAAAGCGTCCCAAAGGGCCCCCACTGAACGCAATGCGCGCTTTTGAGGCAGCGGCGCGCCACATCAGCTTTGTCGCCGCGGCTGAAGAGTTGAACGTCACACCGGGTGCAATCTCGCAACACGTCAAAACGCTGGAAGGCTGGGCCGGTGCAGCACTTTTCCGGCGCAACGCGCAAGGCGTAGAACTCACGCCCGAGGGGCAGTCGCTTGTCGCTGAATTTACCAGGGCTTTTGACCAATTGGCCGACGCGGCCCGTGCGCTGCGCAACCTTAAACCCAATGCAGATTTTCATATCGCTGCTTTACCGGCCATTGCTCAGCTCTGGCTTCCCAAAAGGCTGCGCCAGATCCGATCTCAATTTCCTGACATCAGTTTTTCAGTCACTGCGCTGGAAGCGCCGCCGAGCCTGGGGCGCGAACTGTTCGACCTGTCAATCTTCTTCGCTCCACCGGACGACACGGCCAATCAGGTGGTCGTTTGCCCGGACGAGATCGTGCCGGTTTGCGCCCCGGCGCTTAAGGACCAAATTTGCCGCGCAAACGGTTTTCTGGGCGTACCGTTGCTGCACGATCTGGTGTGGAACGAAGATTGGACCAAATGGGCCCAACACTCTGGCTATGACCTGCATAGTGCCAAGGGCGGTGCTCAATTCTCCCTCTACAGTCTGGCCGTAGAGGAAGCGAAGGCGGGCGCAGGAATACTGATGGGACACCTGTGCCTGATCGAAGACGCCTTGGCCACAGGCGAGCTGACAGCTGCGCACACCAAATTGTTCCGCACCGACCGATCTCTGGTTATCCAAATGCCACAACGAACCCGCAGGAGACCGGAAACGGACCAGATTATCGCATGTTTGTCCCGTTGACCCAAATTGTCCCAGACCTCAGCGCGGGATAGATGGGAACTGAAAGGGGGGCGAAAGATTGCCCAAAACACCGGGCACTTATCTTCGTCAAACTCGAACGCTTGGTCCCAACTTTGCATGTTCAATCATGTTTGGGTAC
This sequence comes from Ruegeria sp. O6, assembly GCF_056535045.1. Taxonomy (NCBI): domain Bacteria; kingdom Pseudomonadati; phylum Pseudomonadota; class Alphaproteobacteria; order Rhodobacterales; family Roseobacteraceae; genus Ruegeria; species Ruegeria sp. O6. The sequence goes on from NZ_JBQERM010000005.1 coordinate 182,219, forward strand.
ACACGAAAAACTGTCAGAGCGCTTCCGCAATCGTGGCCGCTCGGTTTGGCCAGCGACACGTGGAGGGTTACAGTGCACCGCGCCCGTCGAAGAAAGGCTGCGTCAAACGGGTTTAGTCGGTCTCAGCTTTTGGCTTTGCCTGCGACCTTGGAGGCAGCTTCCATGTTTTCGCCGATGATGTCTGCTTCTGTTTCGCTTACGTATTTTGCACAGCGCGACACCATTTCGAACCATTCACGTGCGTCTTCCACCATTCGTTCCATGGAATGGCGTTGCCATTCGGCGACGGCTTGCATCGTTTTGCTTGGATCTGGGCTGTCGCCAAACGTAGCTTCCCGGGCAGTTTGCAGCGCGGTGCGTGCAGCCTCATGGCGGCGCTTGAACCAGAGGCGGGAGTATTCCTCCGCCTCGCTCAGCAGGTGGTCCTGCGCTTTCCAAAACTGCTCGATCTGCGGCGTCACCGCGGAGTTCATGGACATCATGCCCTGCATGGATTTCAACACGTCGGTAAGGGCTTCCTGTGTCTCGATTTCGGCTGATTTTGTGGGCATTTGAACTCTCCCTGGAAAAGAAGACGGTGATTAATTTTACCACACCCAGAGGTGCACTCACATTAACCGAGATCAAATTCACTGGGTAATTCGCGCCGTCGTTTCACAATACGCCCGTCCACAACATACACGGTCGGTTGATATCAACTCATCTGGGCGACTGACCGTCTGAACATAACCAGACTTGTCATCAACAGGGCCAGACCCAACACAGCCATCCAAACGAATTCCGGCCAGACCGTTTCGATTCCAGCACCTTTGAAAACAATTGCTTGGCTGGCTGACATATAGTGGCGCGATGGCAGAAACAGCGTTCCGGCTTGCAACCAGCCTGGTTGCCCTTCGACTGGTGTTTCCCCTCCGGACAGCATCAGCATTGGCAGGACAATCAGCATGACCAGAAGCGCAAATTGCGCCATTGAGCGCGCGATCGTCGCCAGAAATACCCCAAGCGCCGTAGCTGTAAACAGAAAAAGTGCGGTTCCAAATAGGAACAGTGTCTTTGATCCGGCAATGCGAATGTCCAACGAACCCTGCATGACAAAAGTCAGCGATAACCCCGCAGCGATCAGAACAACGGCCGCATTGGCCCAGATTTTTGCCATCGCAATGTCGAGCGGAGTTAGAGGCATGGCGAGCAGATGCTCAATTGTTCCATGCTCTCTCTCCCGGATCATGGCAGCGCCGGTCAGGATGGTCGTGAGCCACATGATCTGACCGATCAGCGCAACGATGCCCGCAAAACGCACCGTATCTCTGTTTGGGTTGAAGGCACTTCTCAGAATGACATTGATTGCGGGAGGATCTACGAGGTCAACACCAACTGCAAAGCGATGGATTTCAGCGCTCAATATACTGGTGATGTAATTGGCGCCGATACCTGCCTGCTCCATAGCCGTGGCGTCTATCAGAACCTGTATCTCTGGTGTGCTTCTGGCGCGCAGGTCTTTTTCAAAACCTGGAGGAATGGCAACGATGAAGATAAACCGCCCGGCATCCATGTGCGCTGGACCGGTCCCCGGTTCAATTTGCACGACCGGTTGAAACTCCGGTGGGAAAAACGCAGTGGCAAGGGTGCGCGATAGTGGAGAGTTATCCTCATCTGCAAATGCGATTGAGGCGTTATTCACCGAGCTTGCAACGCCTGTTGCTTCCATGATCGGAGCCAGCGTGAATGACCAGACCAGCAAGGCCATCATCACCCAATCGCGGCGCAGGCTCATCATTTCCTTCAATCCCAGCCAGAATATGCAAAAAAGGCGCTGCATTCACTTCTCCTGCGCGCGCAGGCAAAGGGCGGCGGCGAGTGTCAGCACTGGACCGAAACAGGCAAGCGCAAGAATGTCCGGGGCAAGTGATTCCCACCCTAAGCCCTTGGTGAACGCGCCGACGTTCAGGTGCAGAAAATAGGAAGATGGCCAAAGCGAGCCGATGAACTGAGCCCCCCCTTCCAAAGTGGAGACGGGCTGCAACAGGCCCGAGAACTGGATGGTCGGCACAACCGAGGCGATGGCTGTCGCAAATGTCGCTGCCACCTGGCTGGATGTCATTGTGGCAATCAGCAATCCATAGGACGTCGTTGCCCAGATATACAAAAACGCACCAACCGCTAGCGGAATGGGATCGCCTTTGAGCGGCACACCGAAGACGAAAATGGTCATCGCTGCCAGCAACAGAAAGTTTGCAAAAGCAACTGCAATATAGGGAATTTGCTTACCAATCAGGAATTCGAGCCGGGTTGTCGGTGTTACGTAGAAATTCACCACAGATCCCAGCTCACGCTCACGCGCGACACTGACCGCCGTCAAGACGGCCGGCAACATGATAAGCAAAATCGCCGGCATGGCCGGGGCCATTGCTGCAATGCTTTCAAAACTCTGATTGTAGCGAAATCGCGGTTCTATCCGGGCAATCTCGAAGTCCCGTTGCCCCGTCTTTCGGGCGTGTTCGTCCAGAAAGGACTGATGCAGTCCCGCGACATATCCTTCAACGGTCTCGCCTTTGAACGGAATGGCACCATCGACTGTCGCGAGGACCTGTGTTGGCTCGCCTGTGCGCAGCTTACGACCGAAGTTCGGTGGCAACTCTAAGACCAGTGAAACGTCTCCTGCCTGGAGCCGGTTGTGGCCTTCCATAGCGCTTTCCAATGGCGGCGTGGGTTTGAAATAGGACGACCCCGCGAACTCAGTTGCATAGGCACGGCTCTCAGGACCCTGAGAAAGGTCTAGAACGGCAAAGTCCAGTTCATCAATGTCAAGCGTGATGCCAAAGCAGAAAACCAACATCAAAATGGCTGACCCAAGAAACGCAAAGGCAAGGCGCACAGGATCGCGCGCCACCTCGACGGCCTCGCGTCGCGTATAGGCCAGTGCGCGCCCGACACTGCCACCGATGTGTTTGGAATTGGTGGCCAAATCAACTCTCGGTGCTTCAACCGGCGCCGGTCTTTCTGCCGCCTCCAGAATTGAGATGAACGCAGCCTCAAGGCTGTCGGCGCTTTCAGCGGCGATCAATTCGGCTGGTGTGCCTTCTGCCAAGACCTGGCCTGCGTGCATAAACGAAACACGGTCACATCGTTCTGCTTCTGCCATGAAATGGGTGGAGACAAAGATCGTTACCGCGTCTTGTCGGGACAACTCGACGAGCAAGGCCCAAAACGTATCTCGCGCCTCTGGGTCCACTCCGGATGTCGGCTCATCCAATATCAGCACACGCGGGCGATGGATGATCGCAACCGCCAGCGACAGGCGCTGTTTGATCCCAAGGGGCAGGGCGGCCGCAAGGGTATCACGATGCGTGCCGAGTCCGAATCGTTCCGTCAGTTCCGAAATGCGCGCGTCGCGGTCAGGGATTGCGAAAATCCGGGCGTGCAACTGAAGGTTCTGATACACTGACAATTCACCGTACAATGAAAACGCCTGACTCATGTACCCAATCTCGCGGCGCACCTTTCGATCCCTGGCGTCAACGGGTTTGCCGAATAACAATGCCTCGCCTGAGCTTGCAGGCAGCAAACCGGTCAGCATTTTCATCGTCGTGGATTTTCCGCATCCGTTTGATCCCAGAAACCCGAAAATCTCTCCGCGATTGATCGAGAAATCAACGTTGTTCACGGCGATGAAATCGCCAAAGCGCCGTGTCAGCCCGCGTGCAGTAATCACGGGATCCGATTTGATCTGTCGAACGATTGATTGACCCGGCGCTGAACCAGATGCCTCGTCTGCCCGCAAGCGTCGGTACGCAGTTTCGAAGTCCTTATCGGCACGCTTCAATTCGGCGGGTTTACCCTGAAAGATGACGCGACCTGCGTCCATCGCGACGATCCAGTCAAAGCCTTCGGCCTCCTCCATATAGGCTGTAGACACAAGGACAGAGAGCTTGGGGTTTTCCGTTCGGATAGCGTCGATCAATGCCCAAAACTGTCGACGCGACAACGGATCAACCCCGGTTGTTGGCTCATCCAGAACCAGGAGTTTGGGGTCATGAATCAACGCACAGCACAGGCCAAGCTTCTGTTTCATTCCACCAGAAAGCCTGCCCATCAGGCGATCCTCAAATGGTGCAAGCGCGGTCGCTGTCAGCAATGCGGTGATCCGGGCGTCACGCTCGTCGTGTCCCTGTCCGAAAAGGCCCGAGAAGAACTCCAAATTTTCGCGTACCGACAGTTCTGAATAGAGATTCCGACCCAAACCTTGCGGCATGAATGCGATCGCAGGGCATATTCGTCTACGATGAGTGGGCTCATCAATCGCTCCGCCCAGAACGTCGATTGATCCGGATTGAAGCTTTTTTGCACCGGTGATCAACCCAAGCAATGTGGACTTGCCCACCCCGTCTGGGCCAATGAAGCCGACAAGCTGTCCGGTTGGAAGGTCCAAGGTTACAGAGTTCAACGCGATGTGTTTTCGATACCTGTGTGTAACACCGGCAATTCGAAACTCTGACGAGGCGACTGTGGCATTCATTCGAACAGCTCTTGCGGGATGGGCTGTTCAAGCGCCTCGGGCCATGCGCTGGTGGGATCGATCCGTATCACGGCAATGCCGCGCAGGCCCGTTTTTACGTGTTCAATCCGGCTTTCAACCAGGTCCTGGGGGATACGAACGCGGACACGAAAGACCAGTTGCTCGCGTTCATCCAGAGTCTCGACTTGTTTGGGCGTGAATTGCGCCTCGGGAGAAACAAAGCTGACATATGCAGGTGTGGCGTATTCGGGTAAAGCATCAAGCACGATGCGAGCTTCGGCTCCAATCGGCAACAGCCCGGCTTCCCGCGCAGGAAGGAAAACTTCCATATACACGTTCTCGAGACTGAGAAGGGTCAGGATCGGTTCACCCGCTCCGACGACCTCGCCCGGCTCGGCCAATCGATAAAGAACGCGACCCGGCATTGGTGCCAGCAAGGAACTGTCTTCGATTTGCGCCTCAATCCTGCGCACCTCGGCTTCTGCAGCGGCAATCCGGCTTTCTGCGGTTGCAACTCGGGCTTTGGCGGCACCCAACACAGCAGACGCAACTTGGTGGATGGTTTCACGTTCCTCAAAAACTGTCTTAGAGATATTGTTCCCGGTCAGTAGCGCTGTAGCACGTTCAAGTTCCTGCGCCGCCCGACGTTGCTCACTTTGGCGTTGCAGAACCAAGGCTTCAGCTTCTGCTTTTGTCTGGCGCGCCAAGGCGACCTCGGCTTTTGCCCGGTCCAGCGCTGCAGACAATTCGTCTATATCCATCCTGGCAAGTACATCACCGGCGGCGACCATGCCGCCTTCAGGTGCCAGAACTTTGGCAACACGCCCGGCGATCGTTGGCGCAATTTCAACCTGCTCTGCCTCAATCCTTCCATTACCCTGTACGAAGCCACTCGGCAATTGATCGCCGTCTTGGGAGATGACGGAGTAAACAACCGCGCCAGCAACCACGATGACTACCAGAGCAAAAAAGATGGGCGAACTCTTCTTCATAGCTTTTGCCAGATCGTTGAATGCGACGGTCAGTCTAGTGCCTGGCAGGATTGGGGACTTTGCGATGGATCAAGCGTTTCCAAAGCATGCTTGGGGGAACAACATATCCTGTCTGTCGGAATGGACGTGTCCTGTTTTCGTGCCGCCCCAGGTGCTCGTTCAGCCTCTGTTGCGCATTCATCACAGGGTGAATTGCGTCCCCTGTTGCTTCCAGAGTGCTTTGAGTTGTGCAGTGGCCCTGAACGCAGAAAGCGCCCCTTGGGGCGCTAAGTGTTTGATATCTGACTTGAAGTATTGGTTGCGGGAGCAGGATTTGAACCTGCGACCTTCAGGTTATGAGCCTGACGAGCTACCGGGCTGCTCCATCCCGCGTCAGAGTCAGATTTGTTTTCATCGTTTTAGAGAGATTTGGGGATTTTGCTAGGTTTGGCGGTGACCTACTCTCCCGGGGCTTAAGCCCAAGTACCATTGGCGCGGCAGTGCTTAACTTCCGGGTTCGGGATGGGACCGGGTGTTTCACTTGCGCTATGACCACCAAACCGAGGAAAATCCCCACGTCGCTGTTTTTGCGGAGCAAAAAAGCGACGGGCAGGAGGCAGCGTATTCGCGAAGCGGATGCGCGGTCCTGCACGGTTGTGTTAATCAGATCAACGTTGTCCAACTCAGGGTGTGTATGTCTTTGATTTGTCTTTCCATTACTGGATCAAATCAAGCCTATCGGGCGATTAGTACCGGTCAACTGAACGCATTACTGCGCTTACATCTCCGGCCTATTGACGTGGTGGTCTTCCACGGCCCTCAGGGAGACCTTGTTTTGAGGGGGGCTTCCCGCTTAGATGCCTTCAGCGGTTATCCTGTCCGATCATAGCTACCCAGCACTGCCGTTGGCACGACAACTGGTCCACCAGTGGATCGTTCACCCCGGTCCTCTCGTACTAGGGGCAACTCCTCTCAAGTCTCCTACACCCACGGCAGATAGGGACCGAACTGTCTCACGACGTTCTAAACCCAGCTCACGTACCTCTTTAAACGGCGAACAGCCGTACCCTTGGGACCTGCTCCAGCCCCAGGATGAGATGAGCCGACATCGAGGTGCCAAACACTGCCGTCGATATGGACTCTTGGGCAGTATCAGCCTGTTATCCCCGGCGTACCTTTTATCCGTTGAGCGATGGCCCTTCCACTCGGGACCACCGGATCACTATGGCCGTCTTTCGACTCTGCTCGACTTGTCAGTCTTGCAGTCAGGCTGGCTTCTGCCATTGCACTCAACGAGCGATTTCCGACCGCTCTGAGCCAACCTTCGCGCGCCTCCGTTACGCTTTAGGAGGCGACCGCCCCAGTCAAACTACCCGCCACGCAGGGTCCCGGATCCGGATAACGGACCGCGGTTAGACATCAAGAGTGCGAAGGGTGGTATCTCAAGGGAGGCTCCACGGATACTTGCGTTTCCGCTTCAAAGCCTACCACCTATCCTGCACATCACAATCCTGATGCCAGTGCGAAGCTGTAGTAAAGGTGCACGGGGTCTTTCCGTCTAACCGCGGGAAGCCTGCATCTTGACAGGCAATTCAATTTCGCTGAGTCGATGTTGGAGACAGCGGGGAAGTCGTTACGCCATTCGTGCAGGTCGGAACTTACCCGACAAGGAATTTCGCTACCTTAGGACCGTTATAGTTACGGCCGCCGTTTACCTGGGCTTCAATTCAAGGCTCTCACCTCTCCTTTTAACCTTCAGGCACCGGGCAGGCGTCAGACCCTATACGTCGTCTTGCGACTTCGCAGAGCCCTGTGTTTTTAATAAACAGTCGCCACCCCCTGGTTTGTGCCCCCAGCCCCTAGTTGCCTAGGAACCGGGCCTCCTTCTCGCGAACTTACGGAGGTATTTTGCCGAGTTCCTTCAACATCGTTCTCTCAAGCGCCTTGGTATGCTCTACCAGTCCACCTGTGTCGGTTTAGGGTACGGTCTGATGGAGGGCTATTTCCAGGAACCACTCAGCAGCCCAATCAATCCGATAAGATTGAACTACACCTGTGATCCGTCACATCCTCCTGGCCTAGGAATATTAACCTAGTTCCCATCGCCTACGCCTTTCGGCCTCGGCTTAGGGGCCGGCTTACCCTGCTCAGATTAGCTTTAAGCAGGAACCCTTGGACTTTCGGCGAGAGTGTCTCTCACACTCTTTGTCGCTACTCATGTCATCATTCTCACTAGTGATCTCTCCACCGGATCCCTCACAGGCCGGCTTCATCGAAAGAACTCGATCCGTCATT
>NZ_JBQERM010000005.1:195000-273242 GCF_056535045.1 Ruegeria sp. O6
CCCGCGCGTTCATTGAAGCCGCGCAGCAACTCCAACACCGTCATACTGAAGATTTCAACCGAGGCGATAACGAAGGTGTCGGGCTGTATCAGGTAACGCAGTTTCATGATCCGGCAAAGAATGGAGAGCGGTGCTCAGCGGCTGCGGGCTACCTGTTCCCGATTGCCAACCGTCCGAACCTGACGATCATTACACATGCCCATGCGAAAAGGCTGGTATTTCAGGGTAAGCGCGCAACTGGCGTTGTTTTCAGGGTCAAAGGCAAAGAGGCAGACACCACCGTTACCGCCACTCGCGAAGTTCTGCTGTGCGCGGGAGCATTAAAAACACCGCAGCTGCTGCAAATCTCTGGGATTGGAGCAAGCGCTGATCTTGAACCGCACGGGATCGCTGTTCTCAACGAACTACCGGGTGTAGGGCGGAACCTGCAGGACCACCTCGACTTTACGCTGACCTACCGGACCAAAGACACGAACAACTTTGGGATCGGCGCAACAGCGGCAGTGCGACTGCTGAAGCACATCCATCAGTGGCGCAAGACCGGTGTGTCAATGGCGGCCACTCCGTTTGCCGAAGGCGCGGCGTTTCTGAAAACTTCACCCGAGCTGGAGCGCCCGGATATCCAGCTGCATTTCACCATCGCAATGGTCGATGATCACGCCCGCAAACTGCATTACGGTTACGGGTACAGCTGTCATATCTGCAAGCTTCGCCCGGAAAGCCGGGGAACCGTTGGCCTGAGCAGCGCCGACCCAATGGCAATGCCTCTCATCGACCCGGGATTTCTTGCAGATGCACGCGATCTGGACACCATGATCAAAGGCGCGCGAATGACGCGAGACATCCTGCAAGCGCCGGCTTTGGCCAAATATCGGCACAAAGAAATGTTCGGAACGGATATGGCGAAATCCGACGCCGATTGGGAGGGGCATATCCGCGCTCGCGCCGATACGATCTATCACCCGGTCGGCACCTGCAAGATGGGTACCGACGATTTGGCTGTTGTGGATCCCGAACTTCGGGTGCGGGGGATTGAGGGGCTGCGTGTAGTTGATGCGTCGGTGATGCCAACGCTGGTGTCGGGAAACACAAACGCGCCAACAATAATGATCGCGGAAAAAGCCTCGGACATGATTAAGGCAGCCGCGCAGTAAAGAACCTACCGGTCCTTCATAAGCGCCTCCAACCCCACCCGGTAGTTCGGGTAGATCAATTCGACACCCAACTCATCCTTGATCCGGTCGTTTCGGACGCGTTTGTTCTCGTTATAAAAACTGCGCGCCATCGGTGTCAGATCGGCCTCGTCAAATGAAACCGCCGGGGGCAGAGGAAGCCCCTGCAACTCGGCGGCATACCCGATGACATCCTGTGGCGGGACAGGCTCATCGTCGCAGACATTGTAAACACTGCCCGGATTCGGCCTTGTCATCGAGGCTTGCAGAACCTGCGCAATGTCATCCACGTGGATACGCGAAAACACTTGCCCCGGCTTGATGATACGCCGCAGCCCACCGCGTGTGAGCTTAGAGAACGGCCCACGGCCCGGGCCGTAAATCCCTGCCAGACGGAAGATGTGAACAGGCAGGCCCGGCACAGCCGCCCATTGCTCTTCAGCCAGCATGCGCCACTTTCCACGCTTGGCGGTCGGTGTTGGCGGGGTGTCTTCGTCAACCCAGGCGCCCTGGTGATCGCCATAAACAGCCGTTGTCGATAAATAACCCACCCAAGTGAACTGACTTGCTCGTTTTCGGATCTCGTCGCCCAGCGCCGCCAGTACCGGATCGCCCGCCTCGCCCGGTGCCGTTGAGATCAGCAAATGCGTCACCCGATCCAGATTTGGAACCTCACCGGGCCAGATCAGCGGGTCCGCGCCAGAGGCACGTATCGCATCTGTGCCTTCGCCATCTCGTGTGGTGCCAAAAATCTGCCAGCCTTTCGGGGCAAGAATTCGGGAAAGGGCCTGCGCAGAATAGCCGTGGCCAAATGAGAAGAGTGTCTTGGTCATGCACCGTTGATGGGCTTCAGCGCATCGGGATGCAAGCGCCGCATGGACGCACTTGAATCGAATCTTCTGATGCGCCTTTCTGTGGATATGAGCAAAAAGAAACCAGACCTGCATTCTGCCTACGCGCTGAGCTCTCCGGACGATAACAAACGCCTTTATGCGGAATGGGCCGGGGACTATGACGACAGCTTTGCCGCGCGTGAGGATTATCAGCTTCATACCCATACCGCGCGGGCGTTTGTGGGCGCGGGCGGTCAGGGGCCGGTTCTGGATGTCGGAGCGGGAACGGGCCTGTGCGGCGCGGTGTTGTCTGGGCTTGGTGTTGGCCCGATTGATGCCACGGATATCAGTTCAGAGATGCTGGAACAGGCTATGCGCAAGGATATCTACCGGGACGCGATCGAGGCTGACCTGACCCATGGCATCCCGGTTCCGCCAGACAGCTATTCCGGCATCGTGTCATCTGGCACGTTCACGCATGGCCATCTGGGTCCCGAAGTGTTGCCTGCGCTGCTTCGCGTCGCACGATCAGGCGCTACGTTCGCCCTGTCAATAAACGCCCGCCATTTCGAAAAGATGGGCTTCAAGGGCAAGCTGCACGAACTGGAACAGGACCAGATCCACAACCTGACCCTGCCCGAGGTTCGCATCTATGGCGATCTTGCCGCAGGACCCAATAAGGATGACACGGCCTTCATTGCATTGTTCGAGCGGGTTTAGTCCCCGGACAGAACCAGCCGCGTCAAGTGTACATCTGCTTTTTGTAGGCCCTCGTGCGTGTCGTCGCCTCGGCTGAGCCATCGTGATAGGTGCCAAACCACTTGTCGAACGGAATTTCGGATGTGCCGTAGTTGCACTCGAAATACCTGTGGTGGAGCTGGTGAAAAAAGTCGCCCGCCCGCGCGGCTTCGGTCTCACCGGCCTTTAGCTTCTCGAACCCAGAATGGGACAGTATCGGGCTGACCTGCTGGAACGAGCTGTGAAACAACACATGCAGCGGATGGGAAGGCACGATCAGGTGGATGAAATACGTCGTGAAATACAGCATGTTTTCATACCAGTGATTCGAAATCCCTGACCATGGCCCGGTATTGACATTGCGGTGATGGACCGCGTGCACATGTTTATAAAGCCTGGGATGATGTTCCAGCCGGTGCACCCAGTAAAAATGCAGACCGGACCACATGGGAATAAACAACATCCAAACCACGAACCACACCGGCGAGCTGGCCCAGGTAATCGTCGGAACCCAGCCATTTGCCATCGCCCAGAAGATGACCCACTGGTAAATGGTCGCCACCGTCATGGCGCTGCCCAGCGTCCACCAGATGTTATCCCAGACCTGATTGCGGAATGTGAATGTTCCGTTGTCCCGTGTCAGGTCCCTGCGATCAAACTTTTTGTACATCCCCTGCCCTTTGCGCATGTACAGCCACCAGTGCAGGCTTCCTGCCACCAGAGTTTGCGGCACCATGTTCAGCAACCAGATCCGAAACATCCATCCGGGCGCAAAGCTTTTCATCGTCTCTAACGCAGGAAAAAAGAACGCATAGGCGATGACGGCCAAGGTCATGCACAGGGTCAGGGCGGTGATTTGCAACCACGCTCCGCTGTACCATTTCAGCACGGCCGCCGGACGTGGTGGCCAACTGAACAGCGGGTTGAGACCCACTGGCCCGTCGGGGTGGTAATGCCAGCGGGCAGCTTCGGGGTCCTGCGTGGAATCTCGCATGTCGGTCACTCTGTCTTGCATTCAGGTTGCGTAATCCGAGCCTTCTGCATCGAGTATTGCCTTGATCTCTCGCAGATGCGCTTCGGCTTGACCGGGGTAGTCGTCCAGTTCCTGTGCTGTTTTCTCGGCAATTTCATCCGACAGCACCCGCAGGGGCAGGCCTGTTTGCAGTGCCCGGATGTATGTTTCGGCAGCGCGCTCGAAATAGTAGAGCCTGTTAAAGGTATCTGCAGGGTCGCTGCCGGTGATCAGAACCCCGTGGTTGCCCATGATCATGACTTTCTTCTTCGGATCAGCCAACATCCCGGCGCACCGCTCGCCTTCGCTTTCAAAAGCCAATCCGCCAAATTCTTCGTCAACAACGTAGCGGTTGTAGAAGGTCGCGGTGTTCTGGTCGATTGGCGGAAGTGTACTGTCGGCCAGTGACGCCAGAACAGTTGCGAAAATCGAATGCACATGCATGACGCAACGCGCGTGCGGGCAGTGGCGATGGATCGAGCCGTGCAGGCCCCAGGCCGTGGGATCAGGTGCGCCGGGCTGTGACATCACATCCGGATCGTTGGCGTTCAACAGCAACAGATCAGACGCGCGAATACGCGAGAAATGCGCCTGATTGGGGTTCATCAGGAACTGCGTCCCGTCTTCGTTCACAGCAAGGCTGAAGTGGTTGGCGACGGCTTCGTGCATGTTCAGCCGGGCCGTCCAGCGAAAGGTTGCGGCCATGTCCACACGTTCTGACCAATGATCGATATTGGGACGAAGGTTGGTGAGACTCATGTGACGCGTCCTTTGGTATCTGCGAATGACCAAAGCCTGCATTTGGTCCGGCAATTTGACCAACGAAAAAAACGCAACTATCCCATTAGCAAAACTTATGCCGGAGTTATGTCGATGCAAAACAGGCTTCCCCCGCTTGGCTGGCTGCGCACATTCGAAGCCGCAGCCCGCCATCTGTCATTCACCGGTGCGGCGCGGGATCTGAACATGACGCAAAGTGCGGTCAGTCAGCAGATCAAATCACTGGAAGGCCATCTGGGTCAGCCACTGTTCCTGCGACGCCCGAAGGCGCTTGAGCTGACAGAGGCCGGAATCACCTATTTGCCGGTGGTGCGCGAGGCGTTTCGGACACTGATACGGGGCACTCAGGCGGTAACTGGCGCGCAACAGAATGCGGTCCAGGTGCAGTGCAACATCAGTTTCGCCGTGAACTGGCTGGCCCCGCGTCTGCCATTATTTCAGGCTGAACACCCGGATGTTCAGCTGAACATCTTCACCGAGCTGTGGGAACCCCGCGAGATGGCCGAAGGCGCAGCAGTCGAGATCCGGTATTCCCTTCGACCCTCAGATACAACCCGGACAGAGGTGCTGCGCTCTGAATATTACTATCCCGTCTGCGCGCCGGGATATCAGGTGTGCCTGCAAGACCTTCAGGAAAAACCTCTGTTCGACTGTTCCAACCTGTTGACCAACTGGACGACGTGGGTTGAAGATCAGGCTCTGAATTGGCAGAATCCGCCTATTACCTACGCGACAACCTATCTGGTTTGTTTGTCAGCTGCGATGGCCGGAGGTGGCCTGTGCCTGGCCCATGACACCATCGCAGGTCATTTGATCGATCAGGGACGACTAGTCGCACCATTTGAGCATCGCGCCCCGATGCCCGAGGCGTATTATCTGCTGCTCTCCCCTCAGGCCGAGGACACGCCTGGAGCGGTTACCTTTGCGAACTGGATACGACGAGAATTCGGGTCCGAAACGTAAACTCGGACGGGTTCCTGCGCGCTATCGGCGCCTATGTCAGCTTTCGATGACCGGGTCGGGCAGATTTGCAGAATTGTGATCCGTCGGCAGTAGTAAAGAACCGGGGTTGCACCCGCGCGCGCATTCGTGAAAGTTGAGCCATGGAAAACACACCCTTCCCAACTTGGCCCGATGTCGCCCCCCGATTGATCGCAGTTGCTGCCGGACGTGAGGCAGCAGATACGGTAATAAAGGGTGGGACTTGGGTAAATGTGCACAGCCGCGAACTGCTGCCGAACCATTCAGTTGCAATCGCTGCAGGCCGTATTGCATTTGTCGGTCCCGACGCCTCGCATTGTATCGGACCAGAGACACAGGTTATCGACGCGCAAGGCCGCTTTATCCTGCCCGGCTTATGCGACGCGCATATGCACATCGAATCGGGGATGCTGACCCCTGCCGAGTTTGCCCGCGCAGTTATCCCCCATGGCACAACCAGTATGTTCACCGACCCGCACGAGATCGCCAATGTGTTGGGGCTGGACGGTGTGCGCATGATGCATGACGAAGCAATGATGCAGCCGGTCAACATCTTCACTCAGATGCCGTCCTGCGCGCCCTCTGCACCGGGGTTAGAGACGACAGGCTATGAAATCACCCCCGAAGACGTGGCCGAGGCGATGAATTGGCCCGGGATCATCGGCTTGGGGGAAATGATGAACTTCCCCGGCGTGATTCACGGAGATCCCAAAATGCTGGCCGAGATTGCGGCCACGCAGCGGGCAGGCAAGGTCGTCGGCGGACATTACGCATCCCCTGATTTAGGGCCTGATTTTGCGGCTTACGTGGCTGGCGGACCTGCCGATGACCACGAAGGCACCTGCGAAGCGGATGCCATCGCACGGGTCAGACAGGGAATGCGTTCGATGATGCGGTTGGGCTCGGCCTGGTATGACGTTGAAAGCCAGATTACCGCAGTAACCGAAAAAGGTCTGGATGCGCGCAATTTCATCCTGTGCACGGATGACTGCCACTCTGCCACGCTGGTCAATGATGGGCATATGAACCGCGTCGTGCGCCACGCGATTGCCTGCGGCTGTGACCCGCTTGTGGCCGTGCAGATGGCGACGATCAACACCGCCACGCATTTCGGTCTAGAACGCGAGATCGGATCGGTCACGCCGGGACGACGGGCGGACATCATCCTCAGCTCTGACCTGACCGAATTGCCGGTCGAACTGGTCATAGCGCGCGGGAAGGTTGTTGCGGAAAATGGGGTGATCAAGGTTGATTGCCCCCATCTGAACTGGCCCGACAAGGCACGTCGCACCGTTCATCTGAAGCAGGAACTGGCCGCGTCCGATTTTGAGATCGCGGCGCCGAAGGGTGCAAACAAGGTAAGGGCCAACGTCATTGGCGTGGTAGAAAACCAGGCCCCCACTAAAGCCCTGAAAGCCGAATTGCCGATAATCGGCGGGCTTGTTGAAGGTGAGGGTGACGTATGCCAGATATCACTGGTCGAACGACACCGGGCGACAGGGGGCGTCACCAACGCCTTTGTCTCGGGGTTTGGATATCAGGGAAAAATGGCCATGGCCTCGACCGTGGCGCATGACAGTCACCACATGATCGTCGTCGGCACCGACCGTGAACAGATGGCGCTGGCCGCGAATCGACTGGCCGAAGTAGGTGGCGGCATCACGATCTTTAGGGACGGCCAGGAACTGGCGATGGTCGAACTTCCCATTGCCGGTCTGATGTCCGACAGCCCGGCCGCTGAAGTTGCGGCCAAGGCGGACAGGATGGTTCAGGCTATGCAGGAATGTGGCTGCAATCTGAACAACGCGTATATGCAACATTCGCTACTGGCGTTGGTCGTCATACCGGAACTCAGGATCTCTGATCTCGGGCTGGTTGACGTGCGCACATTCGAAAAAATTGATCTTCTGGAACCCTTGGCATGACGACACTCCTGACACCTGAAGCCCTTTCACCAGAACAGTTCACCGATCCCGCAGCCGCAGTTGCGCGACTGGAGGAGCTTTACACTCAAGCAACGGAATTTCTGTGCGACAGCTTCTCGAAGGTACTGCAAGATGGTGCGCCAACTGCCAGATACAGAGCCTATTACCCAGAGATTCGCATAAAGACATCGACCTATGCACAAGTCGACAGCCGCCTGAGTTTTGGGCATGTGTCAGAGCCCGGCGTTCACGCTACAACCGTGACGCGCCCGGATTTGTTCCGATCCTACCTGACCCAGCAGATTGCCCTTTTGATCAAGAATCACGACCAACCGGTGACGATTGCAGCGTCGGATACACCGATTCCGGTGCACTTTGCCGTGGCAAATACGTCGGATCTGGTTGTGCCGCATCAGGGTGCGGCTGCTTTCACCCTGCGTGACGTGTTTGACGTGCCGGATCTGACCACCACGAATGACGACATCGTCAACGGTGTCCATGAAAATGAAGACGCCGTCGGGCCTTTGTCATTGTTTACTGCCCAGCGGGTCGATTATTCACTTGCGCGGCTGGCACATTACACAGCGACGGATGCCCGGCATTTTCAGAATCACGTTCTGTTCACGAACTATCAGTTCTATGTTTCGGAATTCGAAAACTACGCCCGCGAACAGTTGGCTGATCCCAGCAGCGGGTATACCAGTTTTATCTCGACCGGGAATGTCGAGATCACGCAGCCGGACGCAGAAATCGAGCAACCGCTGAAACTGCCGCAAATGCCAACCTATCATCTGAAGCGTGAAGATGGTTCGGGTCTTACTTTGGTGAACATCGGTGTCGGCCCGTCGAATGCGAAAACAGCGACCGACCATATCGCGGTTCTGCGCCCGCACGCGTGGCTGATGGTTGGCCATTGCGCCGGGTTGCGCAACACGCAGGCATTGGGTGATTTCGTTCTGGCCCATGCATATCTACGGGATGACAAGGTTCTGGATGATGACCTGCCGGTCTGGGTGCCCATCCCGCCCCTGGCCGAGGTTCAGGTCGCGCTGGAACGCGCCGTGGCCGAGGTGACAGAGCTGGAAGGGTATGAACTGAAGCGGATCATGCGGACGGGAACAGTTGCATCGGTCGACAATCGCAACTGGGAACTGCGCGATCAATCCGGACCGGTTCAGCGCCTCAGCCAGTCGCGGGCCATCGCGTTGGATATGGAAAGCGCCACAATCGCCGCGAACGGCTATCGCTTTCGCGTTCCTTACGGCACTTTGCTGTGCGTGTCGGACAAGCCCCTGCACGGCGAACTGAAACTACCGGGCATGGCGTCTTCCTTTTATACCACTCAGGTCGGGCGTCATTTGATGATCGGGATACGCGCTATGGAGCACCTGCGCGGCATGCCGTTGGAGCGTCTGCACAGCCGGAAATTGCGTTCCTTCGACGAAACTGCCTTCCTCTGACGCAAAAAAGCAACGTTTTCCCCATATTTTTAGGGATTTCTGCGCTACTATTCGTTGTGTTTGGCCACAATATCCCGTTACAGTTACGCGGTGAGGCCCTATAGATCGGGCACGTTAAGGAGACCAAGAAATGGCAAAACCTATGACAAAGACTCAGCTGGTTGCTGCTCTCGCTGAGGAAATGGGAACCGATAAGAAATCCGCGAACTCTGCGCTTGAGGCCATCACCGGCCTGATCACACGCGAAGTTTCCGCAGGTGGTGCAGTGACCCTGCCTGGCGTCGGCAAAATCTACTGCCGCGAACGCCCCGAGCGTCAGGTCCGCAACCCGGCAACCGGTGAAACCTTCACCAAAGAAGCCGACAAGGTTGTGAAAATGACCATCGCGAAAGCACTGAAAGACAGCGTGAACGGCTGATCTCAAGCGCTTGGAACCATGTAAAGGGGTGGCGGTTACGCGGCCCCTTTTTTGTGCCTGAGCTTCACATTTTAAAGCCTGCGCACATGTGTCCTAAGGCATCAGAGTTCTTATTCAGACTGTAAATATGGGCTACAATCCAACACCGGTTGTCCTTGGCACGTTTTTTACGGACAACCCTTTGATTTCCTGCTTGGCCCGCTAAATCCCAGTTCTATGGAACAGGATATAACCTTCACGCGACTGCCCCTCGTCTCGGCACCTGAGATACTGGCGCATATGAGAAATCCAATTCTTGCCGAACACATGCCTCTCCTGACGCAGGATTGGGATGAGGAAACAGTCGCCGGTTTCATTCACGCGAAAGAGTCGTGTTGGGCGCGGGACGGCCTAGGTCATTGGGCAATTCTGCACCGCGGACATTATGTGGGATGGGGCGGATTTCAAAAAGAAGGTGAAGAGTGGGATTTCGGGTTGGTCTTGAAGCCCGGTGCATTTGGACTGGGTGCAAAGATAGCACGTCAGGCCATCGCATTCGCAAAGCAGGACAATCGTATTCCGTTCGTGACATTCTTGCTGCCGCCTTCACGCACGAAACTGCGCGCAATGACCAAACTCGGCGCTTATTTTGTTGGGCAAGTAGACTACGCTGGCCACAGTTTCCTCAAATATCGTCTCGACACGAACTGAAGTGAACGACAAGGAATGAGGGCCGGATCGGGCAGTGCCCAAAAACGGCTGCGGGCCCCAATGTCGAGGCCCGCTTTTGGTTTGGTAGGTTCGAAACAATCAGTGAATCGTCTCAACCTTGTGGAAGTCCAGATCGCGATCTTCCGGCATGGCATCGATACTCATCACCTCTTTGCGCTTGGTGACCAGGATATAGACCACGCAAGCCAGGTAAAGACCGACTACGACGGCTCCGATCCACTGGATTTGCAACCACTGACTCTGGAACAGCAGCGTTAGCACAAACAGCAGCGCGACGTTGCCAGCGACATAGGTCGCCTTGCCAAACCGCTCGGCGGTCATGTTCAGGTTGTCTGTATAGAGCCTAATCAGCGAGTCCAGCGAGTTGATCACAAAGGTCACGCCCACGATTACCATCGCGATATTGGTGATGCCTGCGGTGCTGATGCCGTTCAGGTGATAGTAGTAGAGAACGGTGAACCAGATCCCCAGCGGGATCGACGGGAAGATCAACAACGCCGCCAGCAGCTGCCAGGTTTTCAAACCGCCCACAAAGCGCGAAGTAAACTGGCCAATCATGATTGACCACGCAAACCACCAGAACAAGTAGAAGGCATGATAATCGGTCAGCGGCAGGACAAATTTGTGCACATTGGTGAAATAGGCACCAATGTTACTGCCGGTTTCGATAAACCCGGTCATTCCCATGCCAGCGGCCGCCCACATACCCAGAATCAGTGCAAGGAACAGAAAGGTCGAACCGACCGACAGGATGCGCACATATTTCAAATCGGTCGACGAGTATGCTGCCGCCAGAATGACCACAAACACGATGACGTAGAAGGTGGTAACAACAGATTCTCCATCTCCGACCTCTGGCAGGTAGCCAGGCAGGTAGATCAGGAACAGGCTGGCGGTAAAGGCGCAGGTGCCGATGATGACGACGTTGTTGATCAGCTTGACCAGCGGAATCTCAAAGAAGTTCACGCGGGGTTCGATCACGCAGAAATAGAAGGCTGTCAGGAAGTAAAACGCCCAGATCAGAAATCCCCAGAAACCGAACTCGATCGCCAGTGGATTAGCAAAGGCATAGGCCGGATCTTCGGCATAGCCACCAAATTCTGTCAGCGGGAACATGATCAGGCCAACATCCAGACCGGACGTAAACAGAATCGCGATGAACGTGAAAAGGTGGACAGGTGTAACGCCAACGCAGCGCAGGTTCCACCACTTCACTACGAAGAACGCGACCAGGCCCAACGCCAGCAGAACGCCAAAAGATAGAATGTACTCCAGAAGCACCGACAACCCTCCCTTGATATGTCAGATCCCGGAGCCGATAACTTTAATTGTTCAGTCAATCAATAAAAACATCCTCGTGACTTTCGTTGCATCACGGATGTGTCTTTTTTGACGCGCAGCGCTTGCGACCCATCGGAAAATCGGGGACAGTCCGCGCAAAGTGACAGGGGGTCTCCATGGATCTGCGCGCCATAGCCATGGGGCTTACTTTTGCCCTGATCTGGTCGTCTGCCTTTACCTCGGCGCGGATCATCGTGGCAGACGCCTCTCCCTTGTTTTCGCTGGCTCTGCGGTTTTTGATCTCAGGGGGTCTGGGGGTTCTGATTGCCCGGGCGATGGGGCAAAGCTGGCACCTGACCCGGAACCAATGGCGGGCGACAATTCTGTTCGGTATCTGCCAAAATGCCCTGTATTTGGGTCTGAATTTCTACGCTATGCAAACGGTCGAGGCTTCGGTTGCGGCGATTATCGCGTCCACAATGCCCTTGTTGGTGGCGCTGGCAGGGTGGCTGATTTTCGGCGAGAAACTGCGCCCTCTCGGGATTTTGGGATTGTTTGCCGGATTCACCGGCGTCGCCCTGATCATGAGCAGCCGGATCAGTTCTGGTGTCGACATGTTCGGCATCGCGTTGTGCGGCATCGGAGCTTTGGCGCTGACCTTTGCCACCCTCGCGGTCCGCGGTGCGACTTCGGGCGGTAATTTCATGATGGTCGTCGGTCTGCAGATGCTTGTAGGTTCAGCCATGTTGTTCATGGCTGCTCCGATCTTTGAGGCCATCTACATCCACCCGACGCTGCCATTGGCATTGGCGTTCACTTACACAACCCTGTTTCCTGGGTTGCTGGCCACGCTGATCTGGTTCCTTCTTCTGGATCGCATCGGCGCAATCCGCGCAGCCACGTTCCACTTCTTGAATCCGGTATTCGGTGTCACGATTGCAGCCATATTGTTGGGCGAGAAACTGGGCGCGATGGACGCAATTGGCGTTACAATCACGACATTTGGTATTCTTGCTGTACAGCTTTCACGCCAACCTGCCAGCAAAACGACTTCGGCCTAACACAAGGACCTAAGTGTATGCGTCTGACCAACCGCACGACTGTGAGAGCGCTTTGAAATATCGCTTTGCTTTCTGTACGGCAGCCCCCAGATAATGGCACAAACGTCAAATCAGCCGGAGGATCCATGACACGCTACACCAAAGACCCCACGGTTATTGCGGCGCTTTCGCCCGAAGAATTTCACGTCACCCAACGCAACGGCACCGAACGGCCGGGGACAGGCAAGTATTTGGGGAACAAGGAACCGGGTATCTACGTGGACATTGTGTCAGGCGAACCGCTGTTTGCTTCGACCCACAAATACGAATCCGGATGTGGCTGGCCCAGCTTTACCAAGCCGATCATCCATGAGCATGTGGAAGAGTTTCGCGACACGACACATGGTATGATCCGGACCGAGGTTCGCTCGAAACACGGCGACAGCCATCTGGGGCATGTCTTCCCCGACGGCCCGCGAGAACATGGCGGCCTGCGATATTGCATCAACTCGGCCTCGCTCAGGTTCATCCATCGGGATGAGATGGAGGCTGAAGGTTACGCCGAATTCCTGATCCACGTGGAGGAAATCCAATGACTGAACACCGTGCTGTACTGGCCGGAGGCTGCTTTTGGGGTATGCAGGACCTGATCCGCAAGCTGCCTGGCGTCTTGCGTACCCGGGTGGGCTACACCGGAGGCGATGTGCCCAACGCCACCTATCGCAACCACGGCACCCACGCCGAAGGGATCGAGATCTGGTTTGACCCATCGCAGATCAGTTACCGCGACCTGCTGGAATTCTTCTTCCAGATTCACGACCCGACCACGGTGAATCGACAAGGCAACGACCGAGGCATGAGCTATCGTTCCGCGATTTACCACGTCGATGAAGCCCAAAGAGCAACCGCCCTGGATACAATCGCAGACGTGAATGCCAGCGGCTTGTGGCCGGGAAAAGTCGTAACCGAAGTCGAACCCGTCGGCGATTTTTGGGAGGCCGAACCCGAGCATCAGGATTATCTTGAGCGTATCCCGAACGGATATACCTGCCACTTCCCGCGCCAGGACTGGGTTCTTCCCAAACGTGCCAGCGCCGCAGAATAATGCACCACCTGCCCGGCCCCTCTGAACGAGTCAGAGGGGCTAGCCCGCCGCAACCCGCGGTCGCCCGCTAGCCTCGACCGTAATCATTGCTTCGACAAACACATCATTGGCCTCGACCCGCGCGGTTTTGATATCGCGATCCACGATCACCCGGATATCTTCTGCACCGGCTTCGCGCACCGCGCCTTCCGCTTCCGACCTCAGAACATTTTCCAGCAAAGCCAGCGCATCTTCTGATGCGGAAAAATCCTTGGGCCCGTCCTCGAGATGTACACGATACCGCCCTTCGGCAGGACTTGTCACCGTGCCTGTTCGCCGTAAGGTCAACCGCCCCACGACAGCGCCAATCGCATTGGCTACGCCCGCATGTTCCGGCAGTATCATCCGGCAGCGAAGCCGTTCACCAACCGCCGGGTAATAGCTGGGGGCAGATGCCCCAAGTCCCACAACATCAACGTTCAGGGCTGCGGTCAGCGACAACAAACCGCGATGCTGCGTCAATCCGCGCTGTGTCAGGATATGCCGCGCCAGCTCCTGCGGCGAATGCCCGAAACTGTCTGGCTCCTCATCAAAAGCAGCCTCTAACAAGGTCAAACTGGTCTGTTCTGTCAACTGGTCCACGATCATCTGCGCCAGCGCTTCGGCGGAATTTGCCAACATATCTCCGGACCCGACCCGTTTGCGCGCGACCAGTTCAAGTGCCTTACGGGCGGCGTCCGCATCCCAGGCATCCACCCGCCCCAGTACATGGCTGGCATCCGACGGCGTCACGCCCGAGATCTGAATGATCCCGCGGTCCACCAACCGGGTCAATGCGCCGCTCTCCATTCGGGACCGAAGCAAGGAACCGATCGGCAGAACCTGATCTCCCAACCGCTCCAACAGGGCTTCTTCTCGCACATCTATACCGTCGTCACGTATTCCCGGAACGCGACGGGCAAAGCGCGTATCGTGCTCACCCACCGTCGTGGCCCGCAATTGCTCGTCCAGAACGGCATGGACGATCTCGGGCGCTTCCGAGGCGATCAGGGACACCGGAAGAACGCGGCGCGGCCCCAGAAAAACACCGCCCTGCAACCCCTCGGTCACGACATGCACCTGACTGTCACCTCCAAGGCCATGGGTGCGCATCGCAACTGCCTCGACCATTGTGCGGAACCCGCCCACCTGTGCCCCGGCCGAGTCTATCGCGGGCTTACCGTCACGGATCAACGCCACGTCAGTTGTCGTGCCGCCAATATCCGACACCAACGCATTCTCTGCGCCGGTCAACCAGCGCGCGCCTACAATTGACGCGGCTGGTCCGCTCAGGATCGTTTCAATGGGGCGTTCACGCGCCTGTTCAGCACTCATCAACGCCCCATCACCGCGCACGACCATCATCGGGGCCATTATCCCCAACTCGCGCAGCTGGTCCTGCGCACGCCCGATCAAACGATCGATCATCCCGATCAGCCGCGCATTCAACACGGCCGTCACGGCGCGTTTCGGCCCATTCAGCTTTGCCGACAAGTGATGCGAACATGTTACCGGAGCCCCGGTTCTTTCCGTAACGATCCGTGCGGCTTCCAGTTCATGCGCGGGATTACGGGTGGCAAACTGAGCGGCTATGGCAAAGCCAGAAATCCCTTTATGAGAGTCTAAAAACTGCTCCAGCGCGGCAACGTCCAATGGCGCAGCTTCGCTGCCAGAATGAGAATGCCCACCAGACATAACCAGGGACGGGTCCCCTTTTAACGCGTCCTTCAAACCGTGCTTTTCAAGGTCGCTGTCTTTGAATCCGATATAGATCAACGCAACGCGCCCGCCCTGCCCTTCGACCAAGGCATTAGTCGCCAATGTTGTGGACAAAGACGCCATTGAAATCTGATCCGGCGCAACTTTCGCCTGCTCCAGAACGGCAGAAATCGCCTTGCCCACACCAATTGCCAAATCCGCGCGTGTGGTCAGGGACTTGGCCGAGGCTATGACCTCTTTTTCATCCCGGATCAGTACCGCATCGGTATAGGTTCCACCCGTATCCACCCCCAAAGCCAGCGCCATCGGGTTCTCCTTACTGTTCGCTGCAGATTGGTGTAGCGATTGGGGCCGACACGTCCAGCCTGTTTGCGGCAATTATGAAAGTTGTTCCACCGCCCAACGCGCTGCGTCGGCCACGGTTTCATCCGGGTCATCTGTCAATCTCTGGGCCGCAGCCTTCAAACTCGGGCGCCCCGAGTTTCCAATGGCATAAAGCACGTTGCGCACAAACCGGTCGCGCCCAATCCGTTTGATGGGTGAGCCAGAGAACTTCGCTCGGAACGAAGTATCATCAAGCGCCACCAGCTCTTCCAGCGCAGGCGCTGCCAGATCTTCACGCGCGGCATAGCGTATGTCACTTGCGGCAACCGCAAACTTGTTCCACGGGCAAGCTGCCAGGCAATCATCACAGCCGTAGATTCGATTGCCCAGCTTTCCGCGAAGTTCAGGCTCTACAGGGCCTTTATGTTCGATGGTCAGATAGGAGATGCACCGCCGTGCATCCAATTGATACGGGCCTGGAAAGGCGTCCGTGGGGCAGCTGTCCAAACAGGCCCGACAAGACCCGCAGCGATCAATCTCAGCAGAATCAGCGGGTATATCCAATGTTGAAAAAACAGACCCTATAAAGGCCCAATTACCCCATTCCCGACTGACAAGATTTGTGTGTTTCCCCTGCCAGCCCAACCCGGCGGCCTGCCCCAAGGCTTTCTCTGGCACGGGTGCAGTGTCAACAAACACCTTAACCTCGCCGCCCGCCTCGGCAATCAGCCACCGCGCCAGACGCTTCAGTCGCTTTTTGACCAGATCATGATAGTCTTTGTTCTGCGCATAGACAGAAATCGCCCCGTGGCCGCGTTGCTTCAAGACGTCTGTCGGGTCATGTTCCGGCGTGTAACTCTCGGCCAGCATGATCACTGATCGCGCCTCGGGCCAAAGGGCTGCAGGATCACCGCGCCAATGCGTTCGTTCGGCCATCCATCCCATCTGCCCATGATACCCGGCACCCAGGTACGCGGCCAAACGCTCGGGAACTTCTGGAACATCCCACGGGCGGCAGACACGGCACGCAACAAACCCTTCTTCAAGGGCCTGTTGTACCAGCTTTTCCTTCAAATCAGATCCGCTCTTCATCTGGCCAAAAATATCCTCGGGGGGAATCGCGCATCTGCGCGATGGGGGGCAGACAGCCCCCCTGGCGCACCCTATCAGAAATCCAGATCAGCGTAATGGGGCGGCGGCCGGAAACCCGGCACCTGATCCGCCAGAATAGAGCGAAACGCAGGGCGTGATTTGATTTTCGCATACCAATCCTTGACCACCTGACTGCGGTTCCAATCCACGTCCGAGATATAGTCCAGCGAAGACAGATGCGCCGCTGCTGCGAAATCAGCCAATGTCATCTGGTCACCGGCCAACCACCGGCGGTGATCCAGCAGCCATGCCATATAATCCAGGTGGTACTTGATGGCCTTGGCACCCTGTTTGACGTTCTTGCTGTCCGGATAGCCCTGACCCGTCACTTTTTTGTTTACCCGTTCGTACAGCAGCTTCGACGTCACCTCATGGTGGAATTTGTCGTCAAACCAACCAACAAGGCGCCGCACTTCGTATCGGGCTTCGGGGCTTTTTGGCATCAATGGCGGTTCGGGACGGGTTTCTTCGATGTATTCGCAGATCGCTGCGCTTTCCGACATCATTTGTCCGTCCAGACGCAATACTGGTACTTTACCCGCGGGGTTACGGCGCAAAAAGTCGGGGTCCTGTTCCCAGTATCGCTCTTCGACAAGCTCAACCTCGATCTTCTTTTCCGCCAGAGACAGCCGAACCTTGCGGCAATATGGAGAGAGGGGAACATGAAACAGACGCGCCATGGGCTTCCAATCGAACCAGTGAGTACCCGACAGATTTAGCCTTGGCAGGCGACGGGTTTCAATCCTCGAAACAATCTGCGCGACCATCTGCGCGGATGGTGGCCGCCCCATCCAGAATAGATGCCGCCCGCCTGCGCGTTTGCGCCGTCGGGTCAGTGACCGATCTGTTGCGCGGTGACGGCAGAATGGCGGCAATCCGCGCCGCCTGAACTGGGGTCAGTTTTGAGGCGCTGGTGTTGAAATACCGTTGCGCGGCAGCCTCGACCCCAAAAACACCATTCCCGGTTTCGGCAACGTTCAGATAGACCTCGAGAATTCGCTGCTTGCTCCAGAAAATCTCGACCACAGGTGTGATCGAAGTTTCCAACACCTTGCGTATCCAACTGCGCCCTTGCCAAAGAAATACGTTCTTCACAACTTGCTGTGTAATCGTCGAGGCGCCGCGATTCCCGCCATCCTCAAGCGCATCGCGAATGGCCTCTACGTCAAATCCCCAGTGCAGGCAGAAATTTGCATCCTCTGCTGCCACGACCGAACGCGCCATGATCGGAGCCATGTCCTCGATCGGCACCCATTCGCGCTCAACCTTTCCCAAACGGCGCCATTCCGACCAGATCGTATGGGTTACGGGTGGGTTCACAACCGAATACAACAGGATTATCGCAAGCAAAGCTCCGGCAATTGCCGCAACCGCACGAGTCAGCCAACGGCGAATCTGACGCACCGTAGGTGTTTTTCTGCTGGATGCCTTGTTTTTCTTACCGCTTGATTTGCGGGCTGCTTTCTTCGCCATGCCTCAGCTATACGACGCGCGGTCCGGGTTTGAAACGGCCTAAATCGCGAAAGCGCGCGCTTCGCGCGGGTGAACAACCGGTCGTGCGGTTTCTACCGACATCGGATCATGACCTGCCAGTTCAGGGAACAAGTGCAGGACCTCGCTCTGCGTTTCGCGGTCCGAGGCCGACAACGCGTGCCCCGGATAATAGCTTTCGCTTTTGGCGCCATTGGCGATGACGATCTCGTGCTGCTTGAACAAAAGGTGGAAATACTCCACCTCGCCGCCTTCCACCCGGGTCACCGTTTTTCCATTGACCAGAGCATGTGCCGGAATCAGCGCTTCAGCGTGCCCAGACAAGTACGAGGCCCGCCAGTCTTCAACCAGCATCCGATGCTGAGGCGAAACAAGCAGCGGACGATCCAGGTCAAACACTCCGGCCTCAAACCGGATCGGGGCCAGCTTTCCTTCGGCCGCCACCACTGTACGCCCAACCCAGATCAAAGGCTGGGGGCCATGATCCACGGTCGTGACCAGATCGCCGACTTCAAGATCTTCAACCGCACGTTCGCCTTCCGGGGTCGCTATCATGGTGCCCGGCGTGAAACAGGGCGGACCCAGATTGCCGACATTCAGCGGCCCCTGTGTGTTGACGAAGGTGGCTGAAACAAATGTTCCCGGCTGCAGGACCTGGCCGTCTGTCGGTGTGAAAACCCGAGATCCGTCAGCCAGATAAAACGTGGTGCCGGTATAGGTTACGTTCCCGACGCCCGCCACGTTGATGGTAACAGTGTCCCCTGGCCAGGAATTCGTGACGTCCTGACCGTTGACGGTGTCGCCGCTCGGTGCATCGATTTCGTTGTCATCGTCTGCATCGATCAAAGTGAAGCTGCTAACAGTGACTGCCGTTCCCGCAGGTGGCGGGTTTGCTGGATCGAAAGTATAAAACTGATCCTGATACGGTGTTGGCATCCGGTTGCCCCTGTTTGCTTATCATCTGGCGCCTAGATCGGCCCATGATTGTCGCCTGAGTGTGAAGAAAGATTGGCGATTTTCGGATAAACGGGCAAGACCTGCACTGAAACGTCGTTAACATACGAACCCCGCGTGGTGCAAATGACACGCGGGGCTTTTAGAGACAATAGGTTTCGGCTTATTCCGCCGGAACTGCTTTGGCTTCAACACTCAGCGGGTGGCTGAGCTTGTTCAGCATCTCCTTCGGGCAAACCTGCAGGAAGTTGCCTTTTTCCACTTCCCAGTGCTGAAGAATGTCAGTGGCCTTGCGGCTTTGCGATTCAGCAGCATGGCGCATGATGAGCGATTTCAACTGCTCTTCCCAGTGATCCACAGTGACCGGGCAAGTGACCAGCGTTTCCCTATTCATCAGCGCCTCAGCCTTGCCTTCGGGATCATACAGATAGGCCATGCCGCCTGTCATGCCCGCGCCAAAGTTGGCTCCGATCGTTCCAAGGATAACGGCGACACCGCCGGTCATGTATTCACACCCGTTGGAACCGCACCCCTCGACAACAACCTTGGCACCAGAGTTCCGGACCGCGAACCGTTCACCGGCGCGACCGGCCGCGAACAGATACCCGTCGGTGGCGCCATAGAGCACAGTATTGCCAATGATCGTGTTGTCATCTGCTTTCAGCGGGCTGACCTGCGGTGGACGCACGACGATCATACCGCCGGACAGGCCCTTACCGACATAGTCATTGGCATCGCCCGACACTTCCAGCTTCAGACCGGGGGCCGCAAAAGCTCCCAGCGATTGCCCGGCCGAGCCCTGCAGTTTCACATGCAGATGGTCGTCCTGAAAGGTGTTCCGCATCCCGAAATTCTGCACAATATGGCTGGACACTCGGGTTCCAACGGTCCGGTGTGTGTTCTGCACTGCATAAGACAGCTGCATCTTTTCACCATCCTTCAGGAACCGGGCCGCATCACGAACAATTTCGGCGTCCAGCGTATCCGGCACCGCATTGCGCTCTTTGTCGCGGTTGTAGACGATGTTATGTGCCCCATCGACAGTGATCAGTAGCGGGTTGAGGTCCAGATCATCCAGATGAGCCGATCCCCGGCTGACCTGAGCCAACAGGTCGGCTCGGCCGATGATCTCGTCGATTGATCGCGCGCCGAGGCTGGCCAGCAACTCTCGCACTTCCTGCGCATAAAAGGTGATCAGGTTTACCACCTTGTCCGCATTACCGGTGAACTTGGCGCGCAGGGATTCATCCTGCGTACACACGCCCACCGGACAGGTGTTCGACTGACACTGACGCACCATGATACAGCCCATGGCGATCAGCGCAGCGGTACCGATGCCGAATTCCTCGGCCCCCATCATCGCGGCCATGACAATGTCGCGCCCCGTGCGCAGGCCACCGTCGGTCCGCAGGGTGACGCGGTCGCGCAGGTTGTTCATCGCCAGAACCTGATGCGCCTCGGTCAGGCCCATCTCCCACGGCAGGCCGGCATACTTGATCGAGGTCGCAGGCGACGCGCCTGTACCGCCATTGTGACCCGAAATAAGGATAATATCCGCTTTCGCCTTGGCCACACCAGCAGCAATTGTGCCAACGCCCGAGGACGCAACCAGCTTGACCGTCACCTTGCAGCGCGGGTTGATCTGCTTCAGGTCGTAGATCAGCTGCGCCAGATCCTCGATCGAATAGATATCGTGGTGCGGCGGCGGCGAGATCAGTGTCACGCCCTTGGTCGAATGGCGCAGGCGCGCGATCAGGTCGGTAACCTTCATACCCGGCAACTGACCACCTTCGCCGGGTTTTGCACCCTGAGCGACCTTGATCTCAAGCTCCTCACACTGGTTGAGGTATTCCGCAGTCACACCAAACCGGCCCGAAGCCACCTGTTTGATCTTGGCCGAAGGGTTGTCGCCGTTGGGTTCAGGCACGAAATGTGCCGGGTCTTCGCCACCTTCGCCACTGTCGGACTTCGCACCGATCCGGTTCATCGCCACGTTCAGTGTTTTATGCGCTTCTGGCGACAATGCACCCAGCGACATACCTGGCGTGACAAAGCGTTTGCGGATCGAGGTGATCGATTCCACCTCTTCGATCGGCACCGGCTTGCCCAGCGGTTTGAAATCCATCAGATCGCGCAGATGAATTGGCGGGTTCGACTGCATCTTGGCCGAATACTGCTTCCACAGCTCATACGAAGCCTTGTTGCAGGCCATCTGCATCATATGCATCGAGGTCGCTTCCCACGCGTGTGTCTCACCTGACTTACGCGCCTTATAGAAACCACCGATGGGCAGCACATCCAGACCGCTGTTCCAGCCCTTGGCATGAATTTCCTCGGCCTTGGCCTGAATACCTTTGATACCTATGCCCGAGATACGGCTGGTCATTCCAGGGAAATACTCGGCCACCATGGCACGGCTGAGGCCAACGGCCTCAAAGTTCAGACCACCGCGATAGGATGAAATGACCGAGATACCCATCTTGGCCATGATCTTCAGCAAGCCCTGATCGATCGCCTCGCGATAGCGCGCGACGTTTTCGGTCAGGCTTCCGTCCAGCAAACCGCGGTCGATACGGTCAGCCAAAGAATCCTCGGCCAGATAGGCGTTCACCACAGTCGCGCCACAGCCGATCAGAACGGCAAAGTAATGCGGGTCTACACATTCAGCCGAACGGACGTTCAACGAACAGAAGGTCCGCAAACCCTGACGCGTCAAATGGGAATGCACAGCGCTGGTCGCGAGGATCATTGGTATCGCAATCCGATCCTCGCCCGACCGCATATCAGACAAGACGATATGCCCGGCACCGGATCGCACCGCCTCTTCGGATTCGGCTCTGATACGGGTCAAAGCCGCGCTTAATGCGCCTTGACCAGCCTCGAAGCTACAGTCGATTTCCGCCAGCGGCGCATCGAAGTTCTCAACCAGCTTGTCCCATTGCGCGTTACCGACAAAGGGGCTTTCCAGAACCACGATCTCGGTCTGGCTGCTGTCTTCGTCCAGCACGTTCTTGAGGTTGGCAAACCGGGTTTTCAGCGACATCACGCGGTATTCACGCAAGCTGTCGATCGGCGGGTTGGTCACCTGGCTGAAGTTCTGACGGAAAAAATGGCTGAGCGGGCGGTATTGTTTTGACAAGACAGCCGAGGGCGTATCATCACCCATCGATGCCAAGGCTTCCTTGCCGTCTTCCGCCATCGGAGCAAGGATTTGTTCCAGCTCTTCCACCGAGTATCCCGCAGCAATCTGGCGCTTTCGCAACTCGCCACCCGCAAAGATCGGCGCTTCGGCCACACCCGCAAGCGTTTCGTCCAGATCGTTTATCTTGCCAACCCATTCGCCAAATGGCAACGCGCGGGCCAGTTTGTTCTTGATTTGGGTATCGCGGTACAGCTTGCCCTTTTTCATGTCGACCGCCAGCATCTGACCCGGCCCCAACGCGCCTTTTTCGGTCACGGTAGCTTCGTTGATCGGCACCATTCCGGCCTCGGATCCTGCGATGACAAGGCCATCGCCAGTCACAACGTACCGCATGGGGCGCAGCCCATTCCGGTCCAGGCCGGCGCAGACCCAGCGCCCATCCGTCATCGCCAGCGCGGCCGGGCCATCCCATGGCTCCATCACCGAGTTGCAGTAGGAATACATGTCGCGCCACGCTTGCGGAAGTTCGACCGCCTGCTTGGACCAGCTTTCCGGAACCAGCATGGTTTTCGCCATCGGGGCCGACCGTCCTGCGCGAACCAGAACCTCGAAAACCGAGTCTAATGCGGCAGAATCTGACGAACCACCTGCGATGATTGGCTTGATATCTTCAGCATAGTCACCAAAGGTTCCGCTGGCCATCCGGATCTCATGGCTTTTCATCCAGTTGACGTTGCCCTTGAGGGTGTTGATCTCGCCGTTGTGGGCCAGCATGCGGAATGGCTGCGCCAGCCACCATTGCGGAAACGTGTTGGTCGAATAACGCTGGTGGTAAATCGCGAATGCCGATTCAAAGCGTTCGTCCATGAGATCGGGATAGAATACAGCGACCTGTTCGGCCAGCATCATACCCTTGTAGATGATCGACCGGCAGGACAGCGACGCAAGATAAAGACCAGAGATACCCGACACCAAAGCCGCTTTTTCGATGCGGCGGCGGATGACATAGAGCTCGCGCTCGAAAGTTTCTTCGTCCACACCCTTGGAGTTCGAGATCAGGATCTGCTCAATCTCGGGGCGGGTTGCGTTGGCCTTTTCCCCAAGGCAAGTCACATCGACCGGCACGTGTCGCCAGCCATAGATGTAGTAACCCATACGCAGAACTTCGCTTTCGACGATGGTCCGGCACCGCTCCTGCGCGCCGAAATCGGTGCGGGGCAGGAAAACCTGACCAACAGCAATCAGCTCATTCAGCTTGGGTTCGTGACCGGTGCGGCGGACCTGATCATAGAAGAAGGGAACCGGAATCTGCACATGGATGCCCGCGCCATCGCCGGTCTTGCCATCCGCGTCCACGGCTCCACGATGCCAGATCGCTTTCAGGGCATCGATCCCGGCATCCACCACCTTGCGCGACCGTTTGCCATCCACGGACACAACGAGGCCTACACCGCACGAAGAATGCTCTTCTGCCTCGGAATAGAGACCATTTTCGGCCATCCACTTGCGTTTTGCTTCTTCTGCCCGCACCCAATCGGCATCATATTTGGTCATTGGCTGTCTCCTTCGTCAGAGGGGGAATACATGGCTTCGACCTCGGCTTTGGTCATTTGCCGACGTTCACCTGCGAACGCGTATCCCTCGGGCTTTTTGTCGATATAAAGTTCAAGTTTCAGCGGGTTACCTGTTGCGTTTTCGAACAGGCCAGCCGCCATTTGTGTCTGACCGTGCATCTCACCCGGCAGCGTGATCCGATACCAAAGCGAGGATCCGCATTCACCGCAAAAGGCACGTTCTGCCCAGTCGGACGAAGTAAATGTCTTGACCGGACCCAGCGCGGCATAGCCCTCTTTCGCCTGAAACGTCACCAGCATCGAGCTCGTCCACCGACGGCATTGGTCACAGTGACACGCCCCCAGCGCATCCCGCGCTGGTGTAGCTGTTACTGTGACCGCACCACACATGCATTGGCCTTGAAGTTCCGACATTTCGAACCCTCCTGAAAGCTGGGGTTATTCCGCCGCGAAGGCTGCCCTGGCGTTGAACCGGTCGATGATCGCGTCGGCGCAGTCGCGCCCGTCACGGATCGCCCATACGACCAGTGAGGCACCGCGCACAATGTCCCCGATCGCGTACACACCTTCCATTTCGGTTTCCCCAGTCTGGAATGCTGCCCTGACCGTTCCCCATCGGGTGACGGGCAGGTTGGGCTGCCCGAACAGGGTGGGCAGGTCTTCGGGTTCAAAACCCAGCGCCTTGATCACCAGATCGGCGTCCTCGACATAGTCCGCGCCTTCGATCACTTCGGGGGCCTGGCGACCAGATGCATCGGGTTGCCCCAGACGCATCTTCTGCACGATCACGCCGGAAACCTTGTCGTCACCTGTGAATCCCTTGGGCGCACTGAGCCATTCGAATACTACGCCTTCTTCCTCGGCGTTCTGTGTTTCGCGCTGCGAACCCGGCATGTTTGCCCGGTCACGACGGTACAGGCATTTGACTGACGTCGCGCCCTGACGGATCGACGTGCGTACACAATCCATCGCGGTGTCACCACCACCGATCACGACAACCTTTTTGCCCTCGGCATTCAGCCGTCCGTTGTCGAAATCCTCAACAGTGTCACCAAAGCTTTTACGGTTTGATGCGGTCAGGAAATCGATTGCCTTCTCGATCCCGGCAAGACCACTGCCCGGCATGGACAGATCCCTCGACTTGTAAACGCCCGTTGCGATGATGATGGCGTCATGCTTTGCGTGAATTTCAGCGAATTTTGCGGCGTCCACGTCGCAGTTCAATACGAACTCGACACCGCCGTCCGCCAACAGGTCGTTACGCCGCTGGACGATTTCTTTTTCCAGCTTGAAGCCCGGAATGCCATACATCAGCAGACCACCCGCACGGTCGTAGCGGTCATAGACCGTGACCTGAACACCGGCCCGACGCAGCATGTCCGCCGCGGCAAGACCACCCGGCCCGCCACCGATAATGCCGACGCTTTCACGGCGCTCTGTCGCAGGGACCACTGGTTTGACCCAGCCTTTGTCCCACGCCGTGTCGGTAATGTACTTTTCGATCGTGCCGATGGTGACCGTTCCGTGGCCGGATTGTTCGATCACGCAATTTCCTTCGCACAAACGGTCTTGCGGGCAGATGCGGCCGCAAATCTCGGGGAAGGTGTTTGTCGCCTGGCTGGTTTCGTAAGCCTCTTCCAGCCGTCCGGTTGCAGTCAGCCGCAACCAGTCGGGAATGTTGTTATGCAGCGGGCAGTGCGATTGACAGTAGGGCACACCGCATTGACTGCAACGGCTGGCCTGTTCTGCTGCTTTCTCGGCAGCGAACTCGGCATAAATTTCGTTAAAGTCTTCTCTGCGGTCATTGGCGGCACGCTTTTCCGGCATGACGCGGTCGATCTGCACAAATTTCAGCATCGGTTGCTTGGCCACGGGTCAGACTCCATGAATTGGCTTGGTTGGATTTCTTTATGCGATGCGCAAACGGATGAAAAGTCATATATGCTGACCTATTGTGAGAATTTTCCACCCACCCACTCGAAATCTGTGAATTCTTAAAGGAATTTTAGGTACGATTCGGACCTATATGAAGACTTTCCTTTTCCCCACCACCCTTATAGCCATACACCACATAAAAAACGTGGCGGCAGCACGGCAGGGCAGATGAGTCTTTTCCACCTGATTCTCGTGGCAATCATTCAGGGAATAACTGAGTTTTTGCCCATTTCGTCTTCGGGTCACCTGATCCTGCTGCCGAACTTGTCGGGCCTTCAGGATCAGGGTCAGGCCATAGACATCGCGGTGCACGTGGGAACTCTTGGTGCGGTCGTTCTGTATTTCTGGGCGGATGTGAAGCAGGCTCTTGCCGGGGTGCCGCGCGCCCTGACCGGCCGGACAGATACACCGCAGGCCCGTTTGGCTCTTGGTCTGATCATTGCGACACTTCCAACCGTGATTGCAGGTCTGATCCTGCATCTGACCGGGTTAAGCGAGGCCATGCGTTCGATCACTGTAATCGGGTGGACAATGCTGGGCTTTGGCCTGCTGCTTTATTGGATCGACCAGAAAGGTCCCCAGACGAAAGAGGCGAACGACTGGGGTATTCGCGATGCTTTCGTCATGGGACTGTGGCAGGTTCTTGCGCTGATCCCCGGAACATCGCGGTCCGGGATCACCATTACAGGGGCCCGTCAACTGGGTTATACCCGAGCAGACGGCGCTCGGATCGCGATGTTGATGTCGATCCCGACAATCCTAGCGTCGGGCACACTGCTGGCATTGGATGCCGTGCGCGACGCCGATATGCAACTGGCCCGGGATGGGGCTATTGCGGCGCTGTTTGCCTTTCTTTCGGCGCTGCTGGCGCTCAGCCTGATGATGCGGCTTCTGCGCAGCGTCAGTTTCACGCCCTACGTCATCTACCGCGTCATTCTTGGCGTGATCCTTTTGATCATGGCCTACAGCTGATCAGATACGCAGGTTTTTGGCCGAGTTCTGAATGTCGTCATACTGACCCGAGGGGCGGAATTTCCACAGGTATTCCGGCAGGACCGATTCCAGAGTGGTCGGCGCAATGCCAAGATCCGCAAAGGACTTGGCCCCGTCAGATACCACATTGTCATGGTGCAGATTCCTGACCTGATCGCGGGTCAGAATGTTGTTCGGGAACAGTTGGAAGCTGACGAATTTCGCAATATCCAGCACGCCCGCCATAATCCGGGCAGCAAAGAACGGCAGACCGACAACGATGCGCCGACGGTGGATCACTTCAAGCATCTGCTGCATCAGGGCGCGGAAGGTTTTCACCTCCGGCCCGCCAAGCTCGTACACGCCCGGCTCAGCCTGCCCCAGAATGCCTTTGACCGCTGCCTGGGCCACGTCATCCACGTAAACGGGCTGGAATTTGGTCTCGGCACCAACCACTGGCAGGAACGGACCCATGCGGGTCATCCCGGCGAAACGGTTGAAGAACTGATCCTCGGTTCCGAAGATAACCGAGGGGCGCAGGATCATGGCATTGGGCATATGCTTCAAAACACCTGCTTCGCCTTGCGCTTTGGTTTGAGAGTACTCGCTGGCTGAACCTGCATCTACACCAATCGCCGAGATGTGAACCATCCGTTCGATACCCTGCTCGGCTGCAAGCCGCGCGATACGTTCGGCTCCTTCGGCTTGAACGGCATCAAACGCGTTCTTGCCCAGTTCATTCAGCACACCCACACAGTTCACCACGACATCGGCGCTCTGCATCGCCAGCGCGACCGAGGCGACATCGCGGATATTGCACAGCACAGGCTCAACCTGTCCGACGGCGCCGTAGGGTTTCACGAACATGGCTT
The DNA here is from genome assembly GCF_056535045.1 of Ruegeria sp. O6. Classification (NCBI taxonomy): domain Bacteria; kingdom Pseudomonadati; phylum Pseudomonadota; class Alphaproteobacteria; order Rhodobacterales; family Roseobacteraceae; genus Ruegeria; species Ruegeria sp. O6. The sequence goes on from NZ_JBQERM010000005.1 coordinate 222,610, forward strand.
CGTTCGGGCGTCGTACAGCCACCCGCACACGCCACCCCTCACTCGCCATGCGTCGCGCGATGTAGCGACCGACAAATCCCGATCCGCCATAAATCGTCACCAGTTTCGACATGAGAGGGCTCCTGCTGAGAAATTGCGCTCTAGAACTAACGCTCGCAGGCCAGCCAAACAAGGCACTAATTCGCCGCGCCGGTCATGAAATACTCAGGCCAAAATCTCAGTTCGAAAACCGAATTCAAAAAACTTTCAAAATTCATTCAGAATCCGGTTGACGCCCCCCGCCAGTCAGCTTAAACGCCGCTCCACGACACCTGCCCAGGTGGCGGAATTGGTAGACGCGCTAGCTTCAGGTGCTAGTGTCCGTATGGACGTGGAGGTTCGAGTCCTCTCCTGGGCACCATCTTTTCCTCAAAAATATATAAATCACAAGAGCTTAGCGGAAAGTTCAAACCTGTAAAGGTGACACAAGAGGTGACGCAATGCCTCTAATCATCTTTGCAGCAGAAGCGATTCTGATCATGGCTAGATACATTGAACAAAAGAACTCCAATGGTGTTTGGTAATTTCGTAGGCGTGTTCCCCAAGACGTTCGAAAGCACTACCCCAAGCTAAGCAATCGAAACGAACTCGATTTTCTCTCCAAACGAAAGACCCCAAGGAAGCGACTGTTCTGGCTCAGAGAAAAGTCACCGAACAAGATGGGTTCTGGAAAAGTGTCAGAAGGGCCGAAAGAGTATTTCAGGTTGATGGGAAAAGACCCAGAAAGCAGGCAGGAAATGGTCGCGCTCGAATAGTCTGTCTGACGTCAGACAGAGGTTGAAAACGCCCAGTCCGAGAACAAAAGGAGGCACCATCATGGCGATGGCGGCGGGATTATCGATAAGGGCGGATATATCTTTGGCGGCAAAAAGCGGAAACTTTCTTCTCCGTTGTTTTGCGACGGAAAAATGTGCTCCTCAGCAACAGGTACTTTTGAGCACTGTCGTTGGAATGAATGCATACCCGGCAACATTGCAGATCGTTCAGACCTGAGTGGGTAACGCAGAGGTTCGAAATCTGGCAGGCGGTTGCCCGATCTCTTTCTTGAACGCGCGACTGAACGCTGCTTCCGAGGAATACCCACTCAGATCCGCGGCCTCGGCAACACTGACACCTTTCTCTACCAACGCGCTGCGGGCAATCTGCATACGCCATGCAGTCACATATTGCATCGGTGTGATCCCAAGCTTCTCGGAAAACCGCATTGCGAAACTTGTCCGAGACAATGCCGCCCTGTTGGCCAAAGAATCGACACTCCACTGCGCAGTCGGGTCATTGTGGAACGCCGTCAATGCGCGGGTAAGATGAACATCGGCGAAACCTGCGAGTTTTCCCCCTGTTCTGGCGGTATCTTCGATATGGCACCGGATAGCCTGCGCAAAAATCGCCTCTGACATCTTCAGCGCTATCAAATCACCTCCAAAACGGCCGAACCCTGCCTCGGACCCTATCACGCGCAACGTCGCTTCCAGCCAATCGCTGGCCTCGGCGCCATAATCCCGGATGACAATGCTTGGCGGCAATCGGTCAAGCAACAGATGCCTTGATCCTTCGGCTAGTGAAAAATGACCACAAATCAGCTGGTTCTCCATGTTGGGGTCGTTGCCGCCATACACCAGAACACCCTTACCATCATAGCCGGACCTTTCCAGCACGTCATCCAGCGGCAAGGCGTCTTCCGGGCCCGAAACACGACAATTCAACGTATGTGCCGCCCCGTGTGGAACCAGGATAAGATCGCCTTTGGTAAGGCGTAGCGCCCGATCTTCTCCTGCGACGCGCACTACGCACTCACCGCGATGTACATAGTGGAACCGGGCCACGTTCTGAAACGCCGGCACCTGGATCCCCCAGGGCTGTTCGCTAAGGCTGGTGCGGAAATACAGTGTCCCCTTGAGCGACAGGCGGGTCAGAATATCACTTAGCAGATCAAGCATGGTTGCTGATATTACCAAGAGTTCGATATCTGTCTACATGTTCGAACGATAGGGCATGTCTTCTGGACGGCAGGTAATTCAAAGACAAGGCAAACTGTACGCATATCAGGGCTTCAATCAACTTTGGAGATTCCAGATGAAAACCGTTTTCCTTTCTGCTGCTCTTGTCGTCGTCGGCTATGCTGCTGTTGCAGATGAGAACAAGATGAACGATCTTGAAATCGCGCATACAGCGTATACTGCCGGTGAAATCGACATCCGCTATGCGCATCTTGCTCTTGCTGTGTCCGACAATAACGACGTTCGGGATTTTGCGAACACAATGATCCGTGATCATGCGGCCGTGAACCAAGCTGCAGGGGCGTTGATCCAACAACTGAATGTAACGCCCCAGGACAACGCCCTCAGCCAGGCCCTGGTTAAAGGTTCGGTCGAGAAACGCGATGAGCTGAGCGGGCTGCGCGGTAAAGCCTTTGATTGCGCCTACGCTCAGAATGAGCTCGCTTATCATCAGATCGTGAACAAAACGGTTGAGGACGAGTTCATCCCCAACACCACCGTTGAGCCGCTCACGAACCTGCTGCAGGATGCTCTTGCCACATTCAAACAGCATGAAGGCCACGCCGAACAGATGGTGTCTGGGCTGGATTGCGGCTGATGGCTGTACTGTCACGCAGAAAGTTTGGTGCCGTACTGGGTGCGGCACCGCTTACTCTTCTGGCTGGCGCATTGGGTGCGTCCGCCGGGGCAACCAGCCATCAGATTTCTATTCGCAAATTCAAGTTCGCGCCTGAGAAACTCGAAGTTTCGGTCGGTGATGAGGTGATCTGGACCAATCTGGACATCGCGCCTCACACCGCAACGGAACAAGAGATGCAAGATTGGGACACCGGGCCGCTAGAGCGGAACGAAAAGGCAGCCGTGGTATTCGACAAACCCGGGGTTTATGCCTATTTCTGCGTGTTTCACCCGCATATGAAGGGGGCTATCGTAGTGAAAGATTAATCAGCGGCTACACGCGGGGAGCTGAGCGTCGCCGTGCTTTGATTTCTTCATCAGAGTCACCTCATTCATCCGTAAAAACCTACTTCTAAACGCCCCAAATTTTCGGTGAGATTACCACCCGGCGCGTCTGTTCAACCCGCGGCCGAAGAATACGAAAATCACACCTGCAAGAACGAGGGAGTGTCGGAGGCAGAGTATACGTGCGAAGTTGCCGTGATATTCGGCGGCGGACCAATTCCATTCCTAAAATCCTGCTGTTTTGTCACGTTTTCCTTTTGGATTGAAATAACGCGTCGCACCCGAAGAATTCGCACGCCATTGCCGTCGCAGGCTTTGCCTTAATATGCTCCGTCCAACGTGTAACATTCGGTGCATTCTCAAGTGAAAGGCAGAGATGGTTGTGGTCATTAATCCAAGGGAACAAGGCAATATCTGCAACACTGTAAGAATTGCCGCAAAGGTACTGCTGGTCATCCAATATGCTGTCCAGATACGCGATAGAACGATTAGCAATTGAGTTATACAACGCAAGCGCCTCTGGGTTGGGGTTTTCTGCAAGACCAGACCAATACTCAACCTGACCAAAGTAGGGCCCTTGAGACGAAGACTGGTAGAACAACCAAGAATTAATCTCGTCCAAACCCGTCGGCGTTTCGACAAGTCCCCATCCGGTTTTTCGAGCGAGATACAAAAGAATGGCGTTGGATTCAGTGAGTACAAATCCACCGTCATCTATGACCGGCGTTCTACCGGCCGGGTTCAACCTCAGGAACTCAGGCCGGTGCTGTTCTCCTTTTCTGATATCGATTGGAACAAACTCGTATTCGAGCTTTGTTTCCAATAGCATCATCAGAACCTTCAGAGCATTTACAGTGTTGTATCCATAGAATTTAATCATCAGAATTCGAGACCTTCTTCCGACAACCCTTCAAGATGAGGCATCAGAAAAAGCAGTTCCTCTGTGTATGAGGTCTGGGGATTGGTAAACAACTCTGCGGTTTCCTGTACTTCAAGAATACGGCCAGATTGCATAACTGCGACGCGGTCACACATCTGGCGCACAACAGGAAGGTCGTGGCTGATAAACAGCATTGTCAGGCCAAGGTGCTGCTGCAGATCTTTCAGGATATTGAGGATCTGTGCTTGAATAGAAACATCCAGCGCAGAAGTAGGTTCGTCGCAGATCAAAAAGCGTGGCTGTGTCGCCAGTGCCCGCGCTATCGAAATCCGCTGGCGTTGTCCCCCTGAAAACTCGTGAGGGAATTTTCCGGCCGCTGCGGCGCCAAGTCCAACTTGATCCAAGAGTTCATGCACACGTTTCGTCAACTCATCGCCTCCCAGAATTTTGTGGTGACGGATGGGTTCAGCAATGAGATCCAACACTTTCATACGCGGATTAAGAGATGAGTAAGGGTCTTGAAAAATCATCTGAATGTCGCGACGAAAATTCGCTTGTGCAGTCTTGTCCAACGGATTGCTCACGACTGTACCGGCGAACTCAACTTCTCCGCCATCTAACGCGTAAAGTCCGCTGATTAACCGCGCGACCGTTGACTTCCCTGAGCCGCTTTCACCGACAACACCAAATTGTCCGTCATCGTTTGCCTTGAACCCGGCTAATGTCGGGGGAATTTGTCTCAAACTTCTTTGAAAAATGAAGGGGAGTGGCAGGTTCAGTGCTTGGTCGCCGAACTTCGAAAACTGGTTGAATGGGCATATTCCGACTCCCTACTCGCCCATCCTGATCATCTGCGCTACTTGAATGCCATCCAGCGTTGCGGATGCAAAGGATTTGAAGCCGAGCATTGGGTGATCCACATCTTGATGATCCTATGGTCTTTTCAATCACGTTTCCGGGGAACTTGCCCCTGATAGCCTTCTGGAATGAAAAACCTTGCGCGCGCTCGGGTGACGGCGTGACCGTCCTGAACGGAGGCGCGCGCATCGACGTGCCGGTCAAGAGGATCGTCCCCGTAGACGCAACCGGTGCCGGAGACCAATTCGCCGCGGGGTTCCTGTATGGAATGGCCACAGGGCGCGATTACGAGACCTGTGCCAGGATCGGCAACGTCTGCGCCCGCGAGGTCATCCCCGGGCGGATAGCCGGCCTGAATCTGACCGTGCGCGCCTTTCCCAGCAGGGCTAGGAGTCAGCTTTCTACTCGCCTGAGATGCGCGTGATCGCCCTCTTGGCACGAAGCCCTATTATGGGCTCCTCAGTGACGGCCTCCAGCGCTGGCAAAGCTGCACTGGCTGGCGCGCCGATCTTTCCGAGCGTGATTACGACCTCGCGGCGCGCGCGCTTACCGCCAGTTTCAAGAACACCGAGCAGATCAGAGACCGCGCTGGCCGCCTGGGGACCGAACCAGCCCAACATCCGCAGCGTTTCGATTTGCGCTGGTCCTTCCTGCGTCTTGAGGTCTTCCAGTAGGGATGTCACGGTAGTGGTTGGCCTGAGCGCTGCGAGTTTCAACCCGTCGGCCATCTTGCGGTTTAGTTCCTCGTGATCACCGTCCCACTGCATCGGCAGCAGATAGTTTTCGGCAAGCGCCAGCCGATCCTTGTCGCGCGCCCAGGCATACATCAGGTCGTCGGCTTTCCGGCGGTCGCCCAACTGCGCGTGAATCGACGCCGCGGTGATGATCAGGTTCAGCGACTTTTTCGTTCTGGCAGTCGCCTCGTCCAGAATTTCGGCTGCCCTGTGCAACTGCCCTAACGCATAATACGCAGCTGCCTCGACAAAAACGACATTGGCGGGCACACTGGGGTCAAGCCGCTTGGCAATCGCAATCTCGTCTAGACCCTGCTCGGGATTGCCCGAAGCGATTAGCGCCCAGGCCATAGTGACATGCGCCTCGGGGTCATTTGGGCCAAGCTCGATCGCCCTGGCCGCTTCTTCGATGGCCTTTGCCGAGCGCGCGGCGCCAGTTTCGCCAGTGTTCTGGTCACGGAAGTTAAGCTGCCGCATGGCGCGAATAATGTGCACCATCGACCCGCCTCTGTCGCCGGCTTTTTCAAGATGATCGGGGATCAGAACGGTATAGAGGTGGGCGCGGGAGTTACCGCGAATTTTCTGGTTCCACCGGAACACGCCATCTCGTTGAAAGGCCAGCGCCAGTGCGGCATGGGCACGGCCATAGTCGGGATCAATTTCAATCGCCCTTTCGAAATGATCCACAGCTCGGGCATTGTCGCGTTCGTTGAAGTTCGACATCAACTCCCAGCCACGTTGAAATGCCTCGCGGGCGGCGACGACTTTAGTATCGGCCCGGTTCACCTCCTCGAGTTCGTCGTCGGTCAGTTCAACCTTCAGCGCGTTGATGATCTTCAGTACAAACGCGTCCTGTGCCGCAAAAACATCCGAGGCGTCGCCGTCGAAGCGGTCAGCCCAGACGTGGTTGCCGGTGGTGGCGTCAATCAACTGAGCGTTGACGCGCAATGTGGTGCCCGAGCGCCGCACGCTGCCTTCGAGCACGTATTGCACGCCCAGGGTTTCGGCGACGTCTTTGATGCTCACCGACTTGCGCTTGTAAATGAAGGTCGAATTGCGCGCGATGACGAACAAGCCCGAAACTTTCGACAGGTCGGTGATCAGATCCTCGGTTATCCCGTCGGCCAGAGGTTCCTGTTGGGACTCGCCGCTGAGATTGTCAAACGGCAGAACCGCAACCGAGGCCTTGTCGGGTAACGGCAATGCCATCGCTTCGATCGAGGCCGCTTCGACCTTCACCGGACGGGATTGAAGCCAGTACGCCGCTCCAGCACTGATGGCCAGAAGGCCAAAAAGCGCGGCTATGACCGCGCTTGCTTTACCGTAGCGCCCGCGGGATGGCCGAACGACGGTTGGTTCGGTGCGTCTTGTGGCACGATAAACACGGACAGGCTCGGGGATGTTTTTCAGCGTCTTGTCGCCCAGATCGCCGAACGCCGCCTCAAGCTTGCCGCTGGCATGATCGACGACCGTGCGCGATACCAGCACCGAACCCGGCTCAGCGATGGATTCCAGCCGCGCGGCTACGTTGATGCCATCTCCGAAAATATCGTCGTCCCTGACAACGATATCACCCAGGTTTATCCCGATCCGAAATTGCAGGGCGTCCGGCTCGTCCGCGCGAGGCCTTATCCGGTCCTGCCAGTCCAAAGCGCAGTTCACCGCATCTACGACGCTGGCAAACTCGATCAGATAGCCGTCGCCCATCCGCTTGACGATCCGTCCCCCGTGGCGTTCGACCAATGGCGTGATGATACCTGTGTCGAGCGCCTCGAGCCGGGCAAGAATGCCAGCCTCGTCCTCGTGCATGAGGCGCGAAAAATCGACCAGGTCGGCAACAAGAATGGCTGCTAGGCGCCGCTCCATCCAGAATTCCGCTGTGGTACAAGCTATGCCTTTAAGGTTGCCCTAGCTGTTCGCGTCGTTCAATCCCTTTCGAATATTCGCAAACATCCCAGTCGCGAGCTGCAAACACAAGTCATGGGTAAGCGAAGGCCGAACTGCTGGCTTCGTCTCGCTTAGCGGAACAACCTGAAAAGCATCCCTAGCGATCAGAGTTCGTTTAGATAGTCGGAAAAAGCCTCGACCACGCGCTCATACACATCGCGCTTGAAGGGCACGATTTCGGCGATCAGCCGGTCTGGCTCCTGCCATTTCCAGCGGGTGAATTCCGGGTGGTCGGTTTCGATGTTGATCTGATCGTCGGCGCCGGTGAAGCGCAGCAGGAACCATTTCTGCTCCTGCCCGCGATAGCGGCCTTTCCAGATGTGGGGCACGATGTCATGGGGCAGGTCATAGGGCAGCCAGCCCGCGGTCTCGGCGATGATTTCGACCAGATCAGCCGTGACCCCGGTTTCTTCCCATAGCTCGCGCAGGGCTGCGTCGCGGGGATCTTCGCCCTTGTCCACACCGCCCTGCGGCATTTGCCAGGCGTCTTGTGGGCCGTCGTTTCGCATGCCCACAAAAACCCTCCCCTCGGTATTCATCAGCATCAGCCCGACGCAGGGGCGATAGGGCAGTTTGGCGATTTCTTCGGGGGTCATGCGCGGCCTCATCGGGTTGTTCCGCCCACCTCTAGCAATCACCGGCGCTACAGCAAAGAGGGTGACGTGGGGTTTCGCGTGACAAAGTTGACGCGAACGTCAATCTAGCGGGCAAATTCAGGAGGGAGAGTTCCGCCATGACTGCGTACCCGAATATGCTGGCCCCGCTGGATCTGGGCTTTACCACGTTGAAAAACCGCGTGCTGATGGGCTCGATGCATACGGGGCTTGAGGAAACCGGCGACTGGAACCGGGTGGCCGAGTTCTATGCCGACCGGGCGCGGGGCGGCGTGGCGCTGATGGTGACGGGCGGGATTGGTCCGAACCTTGAAGGCTCGGTCCTGCCGGGGGCTTCGATGATGGTGAGCGACAAGGACGTGGCGCACCATTCCATCGTGACGCAGCGCGTCCATGAAGCGGGCGGCAAGATCGCAATGCAGATCCTGCATGCGGGGCGCTATGCCTACGGGCCGAAATGCGTGGCCCCCAGCCCGGTGAAATCGCCGATCTCTCCGTTCCCGCCCACTGAGCTGGATGAAGAGGGTATCGAGAAGCAGATCAGCGATATCGTCAACGCCGCCGTACTGGCGCAAAAGGCGGGTTATGACGGGGTCGAGATCATGGGGTCGGAAGGGTACTTCCTGAACCAGTTCCTTGTGACCCATACCAACAAGCGCACCGACCGCTGGGGCGGGTCTTATGAGAACCGGATGCGTCTGCCGATCGAAGTTGTACGCCGCACGCGCGAGGCGGTGGGCACCGATTTCATCATCATCTACCGGCTGTCGATGATCGATCTGGTCCCCAACGGCTCGACCCATGACGAGGTGGTGCAACTGGCGCAGGAGATCGAAAAGGCCGGCGCCACGATCATCAACACCGGCATTGGCTGGCACGAGGCGCGGATTCCCACGATTGCCACCAGCGTGCCGCGCGCGGCCTTTGCCTGGGTGACCAAGAAGCTGATGGGCAAGGTGGGGATACCGGTGATCACATCGAACCGGATCAACACCCCCGAGGTGGCCGAAGAGGTTCTTTCGACCGGCTGCGCCGACATGGTCTCGCTGGCCCGCCCGATGCTGGCGGATGCGGATTTCGTGGCCAAGGCGATTGCGGGTGAGGCCGCAAAGATCGCGCCTTGCATTGCCTGCAATCAGGCCTGTCTGGATCACACGTTCAGCGGCAAGCTGACCTCGTGCCTCGTGAACCCGCGCGCCTGTCATGAGACCGAACTGGTGATTGAACCGGCCAAAACGCGCAAATCCATTGCCATTGTGGGGGCAGGCCCTGCCGGTCTGTCGACCGCAATGATCGCGGCCCAGCGCGGCCACGATGTTACCCTGTTCGACCGCGCTGATGAGGTCGGCGGGCAGCTGAACATGGCCAAGCAGGTGCCGGGGAAAGAAGAATTCTGGGGACTGGTCGACTGGTACCGCACCATGATGGATGAACTGGGCGTGAAAGTGGAACTGAACCGCGAGGTAGGCGCAGATGACCTAACCGGCTTTGACGAGGTGGTCATCGCCACCGGTGTCAGCCCGCGTGATCCGCAGATACCGGGGCAGGATCGGGACAACGTGCTAAGTTACATCGACGTGCTGCGCGGCAAGGCCGAGGTTGGCAAGTCTGCTGCCGTGATCGGGGCCGGTGGCATCGGCTTTGATGTGTCCGAGTTCCTGCTGGAAGAGGGCCACAGCGCCACGACCGACCTGCCGCTGTGGATGAAGCAATGGGGCGTGACGGACCCGGCTGAGCACCGTGCAGGGTTGGCGCCCGAGGGGCCGCAACCCAGCGCGCCCGCACGTCAGGTCACCCTGTTGCAGCGCAAGAAACAGGCGCATGGCAAGGGTTTGGGCAAAACCACTGGCTGGATTCACCGGGCAACGCTGAAGATGAAGAACGTCAATTTCGTGGGTGGCGTGAATTATGAACGCATCGACGATGACGGCCTGCATGTCAGCTTTGGCGAAGAGCGCGCAGACCCGACGGTGATCGCGGCCGACACCATTGTGTTATGTGCCGGTCAGGTGTCCGAACGGTCACTGGCGGACGCGCTGATCGAGCGGGGCATCACCCCCCATGTGATCGGGGGTGCGGATGTCGCCGCCGAGCTGGATGCCAAGCGCGCGATCAATCAGGGCACGCGGCTGGCGGCGAAGTTCTGATCGCCCCGGTTTAGCGTTTCCTAGTCGGACAGCGCGAGTTTTGCACCCAGTGCGCCAAAGGCCGTTGCAAAACTCCGCCTGATCCACTTCATCACCGTTGGACGGCGGATCACATAGTCGCGGGCCAGTGCTGCGCAGCCCCCGTATCCGACGAAGACAACAAAGGTCATGCCCATAAAGGCCAGTGCCAGCTGGATCAGCGCACCCCCTGCGTTCGCCGTGTCGGCTGGCAGGAACTGCGGCAGAAACGCCAGAAAGAACAGCGACAGCTTGGGGTTCAGCACGTTGATGAGCGTTCCCGTGATGGCAATCTTAAAACTGCTTTTCGCGGTCTTGTCGGCGGTGACATCCAAGGCGCCGCCACTCCTGAGGATGCCCCACGCCATGTAGAAAAGGTAAATGACACCAAGGTATTTCACGAGCTGAAACGCCACGGCACTGGTGTGCAGCAATGCGGCAAGCCCGACGATACTGGCCACGGCAGCGGGAACGATTCCCACTGTGCATCCGACCGCGGCGGCAACGCTAGCCCGGAAACCGCGGCCAAGGCCAACGGCCAGTGTGTAGATGACACCGGTGCCTGGCAGCAGCACGACGATCATGGATGTGATGAAGAATTCCAGTGACATTCAAACCCCCTGCAAATGCGCGCAGGGTCGCGAACATCCGCGAAGATGTAAATAGCGATCGGTCCGGGAACAGGGGTTGCGGCCCGGTGTCGCCGCTGGGCGGGGTGGTGAAACTTGGCTTTGAAAAGGGTTTTCGGGGTACCGTGCCCCTGGCCAAAACACCGGGACAGGCCGACGACGATGAAAACGGATTTCCTGACCCCCTCTGCCGTCACAAAAATGCCATTCTAAGATGAACAGAAACGTATGATTGCGTGGAAAACGCAGTATCGCAGGCGTCGGGGCCGGTTTGGAAACCACTGTTTCTGCGTTTCTCATACGCAAACGATCCGATTCAAATCCCTGATATTATCCCATGTGTGCCCCGATTCCGCCCAGATTCAGAGCGATAGTCGGGTTGGAAATCAAGATCTGGGGAACGAGAATGGACCGACTGACCGAAATGGAAGCCTTCGCCAATGTGGTGGACCAGGGTGGCTTCACCGATGCGGCCAAGAAGATGGGCATCTCCAAATCGGCCGTGTCCAAACACGTCTCGAGCCTCGAAGCGCGTCTGGGAGCCCGGCTGCTGAACCGCACCACGCGCCGGGTGTCGCCGACAGAAATCGGCCTGGCCTATTATGACCGCGCGCGTCGCGTTCTGAATGATGCGGGTGAAGCGGATTCGCTGGTCACATCGATGCAATCGGCCCCGTCCGGACTGCTGCGCATCAGTGTTGCCACGGATTTCGGCGTCAATCACCTGTCGCCGGTCCTGTCTGATTTCCTGGCCGTCTACCCCGACATCACCGTGAACATGGTTCTGAACAACCGCTATGTCGAACTGATTTCCGAAGGATTTGACGTGGCCGTGCGCATCGGAGAGCTGGAAGACAGCACGTTGCGCGCCCGCAAGCTGACCGAAACGGTCAAACGCATGGTTGCCGCGCCCAGCTATATCGAACGGTTCGGGCGCCCGCAGAAGATCGACGATCTGAACGAACACAAGCTGCTGCACTATTCCAGCCAGTCGTCAGGCAATGTCTGGAAGCTGACCGCACCGTCCGGTGAAAAGCGTCAGGTGCGCACCGCGGGCTGGCTGAGCGTGAATGACGGACAGTCGCTGCTGAACGCGGCCATTTCGGGGCTGGGGATCGCGTATCTGCCCAGCTATCTTTATGCCGAGGCGTTGAAATCGGGGCAGGTTGTCGATGCCATGCCGTCCCTGCCGGACGAGGTACAAGGCATTTACGCCGTTTACCCGCCCGGCCGCTTCACACAACCCAAAGTCCGGGCCTTCATCGATTTCCTGGTCGATGCGTTCGAAGACAAAAGCCCGATGGATTGGTAGTTTCTCCCTGAAGACCAACCTTTGGCCCGCATGTCAAAGTGCGGGCCTTTTTTTATGAACCGATCACCGTCAGACCCATGGATCGCGCGGAAGAGCGCAGGCTTTCCATCAATACGTTCTGGCCCGGCGGCGGCGTTTCGGCATTACGCGCCAGCAATGCGATATCGCGATTTGCATTGGGAATGGACAGCGGTCGCAGGCGCACCTCGTCGCGGTAGATCCCCTGTCTGCGAGCATAAAGATCAGGCAGTACCGCAACCCCAACCCCCGAAGCCGCCATCAGAACAATGGAATCAAGCGTCGTGCCTTCATACTCATCCGAAACCACACCTCCGCATTCCGCTGCCAGCGCATAGACGATGCGCGACAGGCGGTGGCTTTGGTCAAGGGTCAGGAACAGCCGGTTCTGCAAGTCGGCAGCTCTGACGCCCTGTGGGTCCTGCGCCAGAACGTCGTCAACGGCCACCGCAACCCAGAGGGGTTCGTTGAACAAGCGGTGCTGAACGGTATTGGGGTGATCCTCGGGCGTTGACAGGATCAGGTCAAACCGACCGGATTTCAGGCCCTGTTCCAGATCGCGGGTGTTTTCCTCGCGCACGACAATGCGTAATCCGGGGCGCAGGCGGTGCACCTCTTTGATGGCTTGCGGCAGCAGGTACGGCCCGATCGAAGGCAAAACGCCCAGTCGCAACCTACCGCCAACCGGCATATCGTTGGTCATGGCGTGGCGCAGGTCCTTGACCTCGGCAAGGATCTTTTGCGCGCGCGAGATGAACTCTTCCCCCTTTGTGGTCACCTGAATTCCACCACGGTTGCGGTCAAAGATCCGAATGCCAAGCTCTTGTTCTACGGTTGCAATTTGCGCCGACAGGCTGGGTTGGCTGACATTCAGCACCTCGGCGGCCAAACTGAACCGCCCGAGGCGGCTGACCGTGACGATGTATTCCAATTGGCGCAGGGTTGGACGCATTTCATAGCCTGAAACTATATTAAACTTATAAAGATAGTATTTGGCGAAATCAATTTTGCAAGGCACCTAGCCCTGAAACGAGGGATCAGGAGACAAGTATGCCCGGAGTGATCGAGACGCTGTCCAGCAACCTGCTGGTGCCCACCATATTGTTTTTTGCCCTAGGGCTTCTGGCCGCTTTTGTGCGCAGCGATTTGTCTATCCCGGCGGGCGCGGCCAAGTTCATGTCGCTTTACCTGCTGCTGGCCATCGGGTTCAAAGGCGGTGCCAGCCTTGCCGCGCATGGCATCCACCTGCAACTGTTCCTGACCCTGCTGGGCGGCGTGGCCCTGTCCTTTACCATCCCCTTCGTGGCCTTTGCCCTGCTGAGGGTTATGACACGGCTGGATGCGTTAAATGCAGCGGCGGTCGCAGGGCATTACGGCTCGATTTCGATTGTCACCTTTGTCACCGCCACCAGCCTGCTGGATCTGGTGGGATTGACCCATGACGGGTTCATGGTGGCGGTTGCGGCAGCGATGGAGGTGCCGGCCATTCTGTCGGCGCTGTGGCTGGCGCACAAGACCGGCGGCAATGGCGTCAAGGATGACAAGCTGTGGCGTGATCTACTGGCCAATGGATCGATTGTGCTGTTGACCGGGGCGTTCCTGATCGGGGCCATTACCGGGGGTGAAGGTATGCAGATGATCGCGCCTTTCATCGTTACGCCCTTCACTGGCATCCTGTGCTTGTTCCTGCTGGATATGGGGCTTTCGGCGGGGCGCAGCCTGATCAGCAATCGCGACAAACTTTCAGTTGGCCTGTTCGCATTTGGCGTATTGATGCCCCTGATCGGCGCGCTGATGGCCTGGGCCGTTGGTGCGGTGATCGGATTGCCGCAAGGCAGCCTGTTCCTGTTCATGGTGCTGTCGGCCTCGGCGTCTTATATCGCAGTTCCGGCCGCTATGAAAATTGCACTACCGAAGGCCGAGGCCGGGATTTATCTGACCCTGTCGCTGGGTGTGTCGTTTCCGTTCAACATCACGGTCGGACTGCCGCTCTACCTGTGGTGGGTCAGTTGACGAGCAAGACCGCCTCGACCCGGCGGTTCAGCTCGCGCCCTTCGGGGGTTGCGTTCGAGGTAAGCGGGGACAGATAGCCGACGCCCTGCGCCTCGATCCGGTCAGCGGCCACGCCATGCGCATCAATCAGACGGGTGCGGACCGACTCGGCCCGGCTTTTGCTGACCGCGATATTGGCCTGCAACGCGCCGGTGTCATCGGTATGCCCCACCAGCGCCAGGCGCATCTTTGGATTTTCGGCCAGATACCCGGCCAGCAGGGTCAGAGAGGCATATGTCCCCTCGTCCAGCGCAACCTCACCGGTTGGAAAATGCAGATCGTCCAGTATCACGTGACCCGATGTTGCCAGCGCCTCAAGCAGCCCGCCCGACCCCTCGACAGCCTGTTCGATCACGACCGGAACAGGGTCTGGTGCATTCTGGGGTGTGACGCGGATCATCTGGACATACCCGTCCGGAGGGTTGCGGCTGACCAGCAGGCTGAGGGCAACAGCCCCCTTGGTGGCCGACAGGAAACGGTAATCCTGAATGGCGACATACATGTCCGGGGTCGGAACGACCTCGGTGCCAAAGCGGAAATCGAAGCCGCCACAGGCGCGGGCATCACATTCGAACAGAATCTTGTAGCCCTGCGCCTCGATCTGGTCGCGCAGCGGCGTCAGAAGCTGAAGGGTTGTGCTTGAGCCCGCCTGAAGCCGCCACGTGTAGCGTTCAACCCGGCCTTCGAGGGTGTCAGCAGGCACCGCGCCATTCGCATAAGGCCCCGTTGGCAGGTCATAGCTGTCCAGCGGCGAGGTGCGGTCGCTGATCTGGCGGGCGCTGGCTGGAAGGGTCAGGTCCTGCGCCAGAACCGGCCCCGCCAGCAGCGTGGCAATGAGGGCGGCTGATCGGATCATCGAAACTGCGCGTGATACTCGGGGTTGGGCACCATTGCCGTGGCACTGGCCACCCGGTTGGACATGTTGAAGAACCCGGCAACATTGGCAATGTCCCAGATATCGCGGTCGGTAAAGCCTGCATCGCGCAGCTTCTGGCGGTCGGGTTCTTCGATCTCGGCGCTGGCGGTGGTCATTTTGGCGGCAAAGTCCAGCATCGCGCGCTGCCGGGGCTCGATCGGGGCAACGCGGTAGTTCATCACCAGCATCTCGCCCAGTTGCGGGTTGCCCGAAAGCTGCCGGACCGCCGCACCATGCGCGACCAGACAGTAGAAGCACTTGTTGATCGACGACACGACTACGGCAATCATCTCGCGCTCCAGCTTGGACAGGCCGCTGTTGGCCAGCATCAGATCGTTATACATCGCCGTGAACGTGTTCAGCTTGTCGATATCGAAGGCGTTTGCCTTAAGCACATTCGGCACCATGCCCAGCTTTTCGACACAGATATCAAAATATTTCTGCGTTTCCGGCGGCAGCGGATCGACCATGGGCAGGTTCAGCGCGGTGGGCATGTCTTTCTGTGTCATGGCGACCCCTTTTGTTCAGACAAGGTGACGGTAATGGTATTCACTGGCGATCTCCATCCCGAGGGCGCAATAGAGACCATTGGCACCTTCATTGGCCTTGGTGCAGATCACACTGAAGGTTTGAGCGCCGTTGTCACCTGCCCAAATCGCCGCGGCGCGCATGGTCCACTGACCCAGCCCCTGACGGCGGTGCGCGGGCAGGATTTCAAGCGCATGCAGCATCGCGACATCGCCATGCATCGCCACGAAGGCTGCGCCGCTGGGTTGGTCGTTGTGGCGCAGCAGCAGACCGGTTTTGGGACCCTTCGCGCGCTCCATCACCGCCAGACGTTCGGGCCCGATCCCACCAGCTGCCCAGATTTCGCGCATGATTTCAAGCGGCTCCCAGACCGAAAACACCATGACCGGAGGGATCGGCTGATCGGTGAGGTGAGAGACGGGGCACGTATAGATGTTGACCGGATCAAGGATGTCATATCCCCGTTGCGCCAGCTTTGCATCCAGCGCCTCATCCCCCGGGCGCAGGCAGAAGATGGATTTCTGCCCCATGGCCTGCATCGCGGCCTCGGCCGCGTCGATATCTGCATCGCTGGCCCGGGCCAGCGCATTGGCCGCAGAAACACGCGAGCCGCCGCCCTGCCCTTCGCGCAGCTGAAACGGCCCCAGCCTGCGATACCGCGCGGCAGGCCATGTGCCGTCGACGATGTCCGCCCAGTCGCCTCTCAAAGCGCAAGCTCTTTCGCCAGACGGGTCATGGCCGCGTCAATCCGACTGCCATCGGTGCCGCGTACCACCACGTTGGCCCCAAAGGCCCCGTTGATCTGAAACGGATAGCAGCCGATGGACAGATCGCTGAAATCCTCGGCCAGCGCAGACAGGTTGGCGGCGATATCGCCTTCGCCCCGGTCCACGCGCAGGGTTTGCGACAGCAGGGGGCTGCCACCGGTCAGTGTGGGCAGGACGCTGGCGACCATGGCCTGAAACACCAGCGGCACCCCGGCCATCACATGCACGTTCTTCAGGGTGAAACCGGGCGCGGTCGAGACCGGATTGTCGATCAATGTCGCGCCATCCGGGATACGCGCCATCCGCAGGCGGGCGGCGTTCAGTTCCAGCCCGGATTTGTCGTAATGCGCCTGCAACAGCGCGCGCGCGTCGTCGCGAACGTCAATCGGGGTGTCAAAGGCGCGCGCAATACAATCGGCGGTGATATCGTCATGGGTCGGGCCGATGCCGCCGCTGGTAAAGACGGTGTCGTGGGTGTCAGACAGCGCTTTGACCGCCGCTTCGATGGCGGGGGCGTCATCGCTGACGATGCGGACCTCTTTGAGATCGATGCCGTGTTTTGCCAGTTCCTGCGCCAGAAAATGCATGTTTGCATCGCGGGTGCGGCCCGACAGGATTTCATCCCCGATCACCAGCATTGCTGCGGTTGGATTGGCCATGGCGCGGACTCCTCTTGATCGTCTTCAGGGGCAGGTATAGGCCGTGAGACATGCGTTTTGAAACCCCTCTTGTCCCCGCCCGTCTGATCCGTCGCTACAAACGCTTTCTGGCCGATTGCAGGCTGGATGACGGGCGCGAAGTGACGGCCCATTGCGCCAATCCGGGATCCATGATGGGGCTGGCCGAACCGGGCCAGATGATCTGGCTGGAACCCAACGACGATCCGAAAAAAAAGTTGAAATTCGGATGGCGGCTGGTGGATCATGAAAACGGGCATTTCACCGGGGTCGATACATCCGTCCCGAACCGGGCTTTGCGGGCAGCGCTTGCGGCGCGCGAGATCCCCAAGTTGGCCGCTTATGACACCGTCCGGCCCGAGGTGAAATACGGGCAAAACAGCCGTATCGATTTCCTGCTGAGCGGCCCCGGCCTGCCAGATGCCTATATCGAGGTCAAAAGCGTGACGCTGTCCCGCCAGCCCGGTCTGGCCGAGTTCCCCGACAGCGTCACCGCCCGCGGCACCAAACATCTGGGCGAGCTGGCACAGATGGCAGCGCAGGGGCACCGGGCGATCATGCTGTACCTGGTGCAACGCACCGATTGCGACCGGTTCGCGCTGGCCGCGGATATCGATCCGGCCTATGCGGCGGCCTTCGAGGTCGCGCGGGCGCAAGGGGTAGAGCGGATGATTTGCGGGACGCGGATTTCGCCGGATGGGGTTTGGGTTGACGTCAGTACCTTTCCAGTAATCAACCAGCATGACCCTGGCCTGCTGACCTAGCCCAAAAATGCGCGCGATTGACTAAGGAGCACTGATTGAGACTGATTGGTGCGCGTCTAAGACGCAGCAACCGCTTGTGCCATGAGTTTCAAATGCCTCATATCTGTACCGCAGCACCCTCCTATCACTGAAATTGACGGGTTGTTATGCACGACGTCCGCAATCTCTTGCCCAAGCACATGGGGGTCACCTTCGTCTAATTCCTCGGCCTCATCCAGTTCCGCATGAGAGCAACTTGATGCGTTTGCGACAACGCCTCTTAGTCTTGGATGGCGATTTAGCGCATCGGAAAAGTGGGTCGGATGGGCACAATTGACCATGAAGAACTGCGCAGCCGCATCCGTGGCGACATCGATTTGATCCAGCGCGTCGACAAGCTTTGTTCCATCTGCCAGACACCCGTCGGTTTCAACAACCAATGACATCACTATCGGTAGTCCAAAATCCTGCGCAGCCAGAATGCAGCCCGCTGCTTCGCTAGGTCTGTTGAACGTATAAGCTGTCACCAAGTCGACACTGGTTTGTTTCAAAACGGCAAGCTGCGCACTGTGATACCGACGGGCATCATCGATCGACATGGCCGGAACGTCCGCATAGGGATCGTGGCGTGGGCCGACGCAAGCAGAAACCAAAACGTCATCTCGACCAGCGCTCTGACGCACGTCTTCCATTAACGCGACAGCATCCCGGTTTATTTCATCCAGTTGTTCGGCATCGTAACCCAGAGGAGCAGCCCGATCGGCATTGGCCATCCAAGTCGGTGCATCAAGTATGCAACCCACCTCCATCTCGCCCGCCAACTGAACAAGCGCGTGCATCTGACCTGCAAGGACAGAACGGGTTTCTGGGTTCTCTAGCAATGGAAATGAGGCAAATCCCGGCAAATCTATGCCGTGGTTAAAGATCAGATCCGTGCCAGTTCCGGCAAAAACCAAATACTTCTTGTCTGTCTCGTGCGGGAGCTGTCGTGGCACTTCAGTGCGCTCCTTAGTTGTTGGAGTTCGTCGCAACAATAACAGGGCAGAGGCTGTCTGTGAAATTTGCTGTGTAAACTGAACAAACACCAAACCGTTATGCGTCAACGCAATGGTCGATGGGTCAAACCGGATTTGAAACCTAACTTCAGTTCAAGTTCTTGAACTCTCGTGGTTCTGCCCCATGTGCCGCCTGATACACTGCGCCCTCTGGTACTTTCTGCACAAGCAGCGTAAAAGAAGTGCCGCGCGTAACAATTGGAGCTTTGCGTCGATGAAAGAGCATCGTGGCCGCCTGACCAAGGACGGTATCCGCATCTATGAACAGGGTGATTTTGCCGGGATGCACGCGGCGGGCGCTCTGGCGGCGCGGATCCTGGATGATATCGCCGCGCATGTCTTTCCCGGTCAGACCACGGGTGCGCTTGACGGGCTGATCACGCAGATGGTCGAGGATGCGGGCGCGACCTCGGCCACGATCGGCTATAAGGGGTATGAGCACGCCAGCTGCATCAGTGTGAACCATGTGGTCTGCCACGGTATTCCCGGTGACAAGAAGCTGAAGGATGGCGATATCCTGAACATCGATGTGACCGTCATCGTGGATGGCTGGTTCGGTGACACCTCGCGCATGTATGTGGCGGGCAAGCTGCCGCGCAAGGCCGAGCGTCTGATCCAGGTAACCCATGACGCGCTGTTCAAGGGCATCGAGATGGTCAAACCGGGCAACACGTTCGGCGATATCGGCCATGCCATTCAGGCCTATGTCGAAGCGCACCGGATGAGTGTTGTTCGCGACTTTTGCGGGCACGGTCTGGGCCGCGTGTTCCACGCGCCGCCGAATGTGCTGCATTATGGCCGCCCCGGCACAGGCGCGGTTCTTGAGGAAGGTATGTTCTTTACCATTGAACCGATGGTCAATCTGGGCCGTCCCGAAACCAAGACACTGGCCGATGACTGGACCGCTGTGACCCGCGACAAGTCGCTGTCGGCACAGTTCGAGCATTCGGTGGGCGTAACGGCGAATGGGGTCGATATCTTTACCCTGTCACCGGGCGGCAAGTTTCACCCGACCTATTCGTCCTGATCGGCGGCCTGTTCGCGCAGGAGCTTCAGCAGCATCGTCTCAGCCCCCCAAGGGGTAACCGCATCGTGGATGAACACCGGCGCGCGCAGGGGCTTGGGGTCAGGTTTCGTCGTGACCTCGGCGTCGCGGGAGACTGTCCAGACAAAGGGTGTCAGAGCATGGTCCATGGCTGCACCCTAGCACAGTTGGGGGTCAGAGTCCCAACAGCGGGTGCGCCTGTGACATATCCGTGATCACCTCGGCCCCAAGATCGGCCAGCCTGTCACCACCGCCATGCGGCGCGTAGGCCAGACAGCGCATATTGGCCCGGATTGCAGCCGTAACGCCATTGTGGCTGTCTTCGATAACCACAGGGGCCTGTGCGCCAAAATTCTCAGCCGCCAGTTGGAACATCTTTGGATCAGGCTTGCCGGTGCCCAGCACATGGGCCGAGAACATCACATCTTTGAACCGGTCCCAAAGCCCGTTCTGGCCCAGCGTGATCTGCATCTTGTCCGGACTGCCGTTTGAGGCCACGCAATAGGGGATGCCCCGCTGATCCAGCGCCGCAAGCAGGTCCGCGACACCAGATACCAAAGGCACACCGGCGCGCAGGCGGTCGTAGGTTTCGGCATAGACCTGATCAATCCAGTCTTCGGGCAGATCAGCGCCCATTCCACGCGCCTTGTCGCGCACCCCAACCATGGTTCCGCCCACAAACAGGGACATGCATTCGGGCAAGGTCAGGTGCAGGCCATAGCCCGCCAGATTGTCCGCCAGCACCTGGTTCGAGATCACCTCGCTGTCGACCAGAACACCATCGCAATCGAAAATGACCAGATCATGCACTTTGATCACCGTTCCGCATCAATGAAATATACGTGTCGCCATATTTGCGGCTGTCGTGCAACGTGAACCCGGCCGGAGCCTGCATCCGTGAGTTTTCTTCCCAAACCAGCAGCGCATCATCCGCGATCCAGCCATTGGACAGCGCGGCAATGGCTTTCTGACCCATGGCCTTGCCATAGGGCGGGTCCAGAAAGATCAGATCGTAGGGTGCGCCCGGATTTTCGCCCAACCGGGTTGCATCGCGGCGGATCAGGTCGGTGCGCCCGGCACTGCGGGTCAGGTCGATATTCTTGCGGATCAAACCCTGCGCCACGCGCCCGTCATCGACGAAGGTGACATGCGCCGCGCCGCGTGACAGTGCTTCGAGCCCGAGCGCCCCGGTGCCAGCAAACAGGTCCAACACGCGCAGGCCGTCGAAATCGATCTGATGGACCAGCACGTTGAACAGGCTTTCGCGCACCCGGTCGGTGGTCGGGCGCAGATGTGCGCCCGCATCGCCCTTGCCGATGGGGGTCAGGGCGCGACCGCGGAACTCTCCGGCGATGATCCTCATGCCTTGAGCAGCGGTTTAAGGTCTGCATCCGGGTCAGCCACGACGGCCGGGTCTGCCGTTTTTCCCATCTCGATCAGGCGCTTGCCAACCATATAGGCGCGCGGATCGTTCATCGCGTCGACCGCAATCAGCTTGTCGCCGTTGTAATACCAGAAGGATACGGTCTGCCCTTCGCCCTGCCGCGTCACCACGCGGTCATAGCCGGTGTTCAGGCCCGCGATCTGAAGCTTGACGTCATATTGATCCGACCAGAACCACGGGGTTGCCACATAGTCCTTGGCCGCGCCCAGCATGTTCTGGGCCACGATCTCGGCCTGATCAATGGCGTTGGGGACGCTTTCCAGACGGATGCGGCCTTCGCCATGGGGAAAGGAGGCGCAATCGCCAGCCGCCCAGATCGACGGGTCGGACGTGCGGCCATGGGCGTCGGTCCTGATGCCGTTATCCAATTCCAGCCCGGCCATCTCGGCCAGCTGGGTCGCGGGTGCAATGCCGACGCCAACCACTACAAAATCAACGTCCAACTTTGTGCCGTCGGTCAGAACCGCGCCGGTGACCTTGCCGTTTTCGCCGATCAGACGATCCAGCCCGACACCCTCGCGGATGTCAGCGCCGTATGCACTGTGCAACGCGCGGAAATAATCGCTGGTCTCGGGCGCTGCGACCCGTTGCAGGATACGGTCGGCCATTTCAATCAGAGTGACCTTGACGCCGCGCTTGGCGCAGACAGCGGCAGCTTCGAGCCCGATATACCCGCCGCCCACGATCAGCGCGCGGGCGCCTTCGGTCACTTTGGGCTCCATCTCGTCGATATGGGCCAGATCGCGCACCACATGCACACCGTCCAGATCGCCACCAATCGCGGCAGGCAGGCGGCGCGGGTCCGATCCGGTGGTCAGCGCCAGTTCGTCGTAAGAGATAACCTCATCCCCCAGGGTGACCGTTTTGGCCTTGGGGTCGATACCGGTGACGCGCTGACCCAAACGCAGGGTGATGTTGTTTTCCGTGTAAAAACTTTCGGGCCGCAGGAACAGACGCTCAAGCTCCATCTCGCCCAGCAGATAGGCTTTGGACAGGGGTGGGCGTTGATAGGGCAGATGCGGCTCGGCCCCGATCAGAGTGATCTCACCCGCAAACCCGTCCTTGCGCAGACGAGCCACCAAAGAGGCGCCTGCCTGCCCCGCGCCGATCACGACAATATGGTTCATGCTTTGCCTACCCCGTAGTTTTCAAGTGGTCACCGTGTTCAGACCACCTATATTGCGGCTAAGCACATTTCTGCAAATCCAAACGACAGGAGCTGAATAATGATTTCAACAGGAGATACCCTGCCCGAAGCAACGCTGATTCAGATGGGCGCGAACGGGCCGGAAGAGGTGCGGATTTCAGACAAGACCAAAGGCCGCAAGGTGGTGATCTTTGCCGTGCCGGGGGCTTATACCGGCACCTGCACGACCGCCCATGTGCCCAGTTTCATCCGCACGAAGAAACAGTTTGACGCCAAGGGCGTGGACGAGATCCTGTGCCTTTCGGTCAATGATCCGTTTGTGATGCAGGCGTGGGGGCAATCCACGGGCGCGACCGAGGCGGGGCTGACCATGGTGTCGGACGCAGCGGCAGAGTTCACCAAGGCCATCGGCATGGATTTCGACGCGCCGCCCGTGGGGCTTTTCGCGCGGTCCAAGCGGTACGCAATGCTGGTCGAGGATGGCACGGTCACGGTGCTAAATATGGAAGAAAACCCCGGCGCCTGCGAGATTTCCGCCGGTGAAGGCCTGTTGGATGTGATCTGATTTTGATCGGCCCTGGTCCGACCGGGGCCTTTCGCCGCCAATTTAACTTGAAGCACCGCCCCAGAGCGCGAATACTTGGCCTATTCATACGGGGAGTTTTTTCATGAAACTTAACGCGTTCTACCTATTACTGTCCGGCGCAGCCCTTTTGGCGGCCTGTGGACCGGCCCCAACCCCGCAACAGCAAGCTGCACGCCAGCACGAAATTGCCTGTCTGGGCGGAACGTTGGGCGGGGCGCTTATCGGGGGCGCGATCGGCAACCAGTTCGGTGGCGGATCGGGCAAGACGATCCTGACCGCAGCGGGCGCTGCCGCTGGCGGCATCGAAGGTCAGAGATTCGCGTGCTGAGGAGGTCGATATGAAACAGTTAAGCCTGGTGGTATTCATGGTGGCTTTGGCCGGTTCGGGTCACGCCGAAAGCGTGGCTGAACTGCACGAAAACGAGTTGAAGGCCATCGACGCCAACAATGACGGGTTCCTGTCCAAAGACGAGTTCGATGCTTTCTCGGATTATGCCTTTCAGGCAATAGACGAAGACAGGAACGGCACTTTGGGTCAGGCCGAGGCCAAACCGTTCATGGACATCAAACTGTTCCGCAACGCTGACCGAAACGGCGACAACGTAATCTCAAGACCTGAATTTGACACCCAGATGGGCGCGGATTTCCAGTCTGCGGATCAGGACGGGAATGGTCGGCTTGACTAACGACAGGAGCATGGGATGAACAAATGGCTTGGGGTGACAGCGCTGGCGCTGGTTGCGGCCTGTGACGTGCCGCAGGCCCCGTTGGTGGCAGGCCCAGACGGGCAGGCCCGCATTCAGATAAACCTGTCTGGCCTGACCTGCTATGAAAACAAGTGTCTGGATATCAACCCGGCCGCGCGCAGCGTGCGTCAGATCGGAAACAAGACCACGGGCATTCCAAGGGCGATTGACGTCAGCGACGGCACTGTCACGCCTGCCGAGTTCCGGCAGATGGGCACTGCCGCATCGCTGGCAGGCGGTGAAGGGTCAGGCCGCAACGATCGCTAGCACAGACTGTCCATCTTGCGGGCCAGCTTGGCATCCAGCGACGACAGGCCGCCCACGTCATGGGTGGACAAGACAACCTCGACCGTGCGGTAGACATTGAACCATTCGGGGTGATGGTTCCACTTCTCGGCCCAGATTGCCACCTGTGTCATCCAGCCGAAGGCATGGACAAAATTGTCGAAAATGAAGGTCTTGGTGATCGCATCGCGGCCTTCAACCATGGTCCAACCGTTTTTGAACAGCGGATCCAGCAGCGGGCCACGGGTTTCGGTCGACAAGAGTTCGGTCATTGCTGTTCCTCCGGGTTCGATTTCCTGAACGGGCCGTAATCCGTCAGAATCTCGATCTCTTCTTCCACTGCGTGGCCTTCGGCGTCCAGATATTTCTTGACCGCATCGGCAAAACCCGGATCGCCTACCCAATGCAAGCTATGCGTGCGTGTTGGCAGGTACCCTCGCGCCAGCTTGTGTTCACCCTGTGCGCCTGCCTCGACCCGGGCCAGACCTTGGGCAATGGCAAAGTCGATTGCCCTATAATAGCACAGTTCGAAATGCAGGCAGGCATGATGTTCGATGCAACCCCAATAACGCCCAAAAAGGGTTTCACGGCCGATATAGTTCAACGCACCCGCAATGGGAAATCCATTCCGTTCGGCCAGCACAAGGGCCATGTCATCTGCCATCGTATCCTGTGCAATATCAAAGAACCGCCGCGTCAGGTAGGGTGAGCCCCATTTGCGCGATCCGGTGTCCTGGTAGAACCGCCAGAACGCGTCCCAATGTTCGGGGCGCAGCTGGTCACCGGTCAGAGTGCGGATCTCACCACCAAAACCACAGGCCTGCGCACGTTCTTTCCGGATAGTCTTGCGCTTGCGCGACGACAGCGCGCTCAGAAAGCCGTCGAAATCCGAATAGTTATCGTTCAGCCAGTGAAACTGCTGCGATCGGCGCAGCATCAGACCCATCTGTTCGCCAGCCAATGCTTCATCCTCGGTACAGAAGGTCGCGTGAAGGGACGAAACCCGGTTGTCAGCCGCAAGCTGCACCGCCCCCTGAACCAGCGCCGACATACCGATCCGTTCATAGCCCGGACGCACCAGAAACCGCCGCCCGGTTGCCGGGGTGAACGGCACCGCGATTTGCAGTTTGGGGTAATACCGCCCGCCCGCGCTTTCATAGGCATGGGCCCAGCTGTGATCGAAGATGTATTCGCCCTGGCTGTGCGACTTGGCATACATCGGGGCCGCCGCGATCAGCATCCCGTCATGATAGGCCGTCAGGTATTGCGGCTGCCAGCCGGTGCCACGCCCTACCGAGCCGCTGTCTTCCAGCGCCAGCAAAAAGCGATGTGTGGTAAAGGGATCAAGCGGCCGCCCGCCATCGGCAGCTTCGGGGCAGGCGCAGGCATCCCACTCTGCCGCTGCAATCTGCGACAGAGCGCCCAGTACCTGAACCTCGATCTGTGCCTGATCCATATGTCCTCCGCGCCTGTCTTTTATCTGTGACCGCACGAAGGGGGTTCAAGTCGAATGCGCAGCCAAATAGCTTTCGAAGGTCACATTGTCGGCAACCTTGCGGGCTTCTGCCTCTTGTTCGGGCGACCGGATCGTCCAGCACAGGATCGGCACGCCCCGCGCCTTGAGTTCCGCGACGCGGGGGCGCGACAGGTCTGCGGCTTCGTGGCTGATGAAACAGGCGCCGACACGGTCGAAATCCGGGATATCGCGCAAGTGATCGCAGACGCTTTGCGGCAAAAGCTCGACACTGGGCTCATACGCGCAGGTCGTGATCCCGCGCGGCAGATGCGGGGCCAGCCGCGCCAGTTCAGCGACCGAGTTGGGATTGAAGGACATCAGGGCCACCGGGCCTTTGTAGCCCTGCAACGCGCGTACGGTGTCGCGTTCAAGCGCGCCCACTTTCGTGCCCATCGCCCCGTCCTGATCCTTTAATTCGATCAGCAACGGCACCCGGCCCGCGACAATTTCCAGCACATCATCCAGTGTCGGAATGCCATCATCCCCATGCAGAAGCGGCGTACCAGAGGCGGCCAGTGCCGTGACCTGCTGAATGGGCCCCGACCGCCCGGTCAGGCGGGTCATGTCATAATCGTGAAAGACCATTGCCTGGTCATCCGATGTCAGTTGAAGATCGATCTCGATCCCGTAGCCAGCTTCAATCGCGGCACGAATGGCCGCCCGGCTGTTTTCCGGGCGGTTCTTGGTAATGTCGTGCAGCGCCCGATGCGCAAACGGGGCCTGCAAAAACACATCTGGTAGGGGCGGCGTCATTCGATTTCGAAAATGCCTTCGATCTCGACCGCGACACCCAGCGGAAGCGACGCCGCGCTGACGGCGGAACGCGAATGGCGACCGGCATCGCCCAGCACCTCGACCAGAAAATCGGACGCGCCGTTGATCACCTGCGGCTGTGCCGTGAATTCAGCGGTCGAGTTCACGAATCCGGTCAGCTTGATCACGCGGACCAGCTTTTCGATATCGCCGCCGCAAGCCGCCTTGACCTGTGCCAGCAGGTTGATCGCGCAGACACGCGCCGCCGCAGCCCCGGCTTCGACATCCAAGTCATCGCCCAGTTTTCCGGTGATCAGCTTATCAGTCTTCGAGATCTGGCCAGATACATAAAGGATGTTGCCGACACGCACGAAAGGCACATAGTTGGCCGCAGGCGCGGGCGCGTCTTCCAGCGTTACACCGAGGCTTTCCAGTTTGGCAGCGATGCTCATTGCGAGGGTCCTTCCCTAAATTCAACTCTGCGGGACGCTAACCGGGAAGCACGGATTGGGAAAGACGGAAACCGGTAAATTTCGGCCTTCCTGCGATCTGAGCGTATCTTTACTGAAAATTCACTGTTGATCGACGGTCACTTTACCCCACCGTGATGAACAGGTTACACGCAAGGTGTTTCATTTAAGACCTGAAACGACTATGTGACTGCAACTTGTGCCGCTCCGGCACGTGGATTTTGGTGGATTATTGATTGAATGTCCGGCAGGCGCATATGCCGGGCCATTTAGGAGAGACAAAGATCGTGTCGAGCAGATTTCGCCTGAAACACCTTGTTTTACTGTCGCTCATGGCCGTTGTGTCCGCCTGTGCAACCACGCCGCCCGAGGGTGCCTCGCGCAGTGACGTGTTTGACCCGTATGAAAATGCGAACCGGGGAATTCACAAGTTCAATCTGGGTGTTGACCGGTTTCTGTTCCGGCCGGCCTCGAAAGGCTATGTCAAAATCGTTCCTGACCCGATGGTCACCAGTTTCAGCACTTTTGCCGAAAACATCTCGCTGCCCGGTCAGGCTGTTGACTACCTGCTTCAGGGCAACCCGAAACAGATGGGCAACGCCCTGCTGCGCTTTGTGATCAACATGACCGTTGGTGGCTTTGGCCTGTCTTCGCCCGCTGATGAGCTGAACCTGCCACCGGTGGACACGGATTTCGGTGAGACCCTGCATGTCTGGGGAGTGGGTGAAGGCGCTTATATCGAGCTGCCATTCTATGGCCCGTCGACCCAAAGGGATGCGATTGGGGTTGTGGTCAACCTGTTCTCGAACCCGATCAATTTCAGCCCGACCCGCCCCACCGACAACCTTGGCGTCTACGCCGAGATCGTACGGCGCATGGGAGATCGGGGCCGGTTCTCGGACACTGTCGATTCCATTCTTTACGAAAGTGCTGACAGCTATGCGCAGGCCCGCCTGATCTATTTGCAAAACCGCCGCTTCGAACTGGCAAGAGATGACGAAGACGCCTATCTGGACTTGTATTCTGACCCCTATGCCGAAACCGGAACGGACCCGGTCAGGGACCCCTATCTTGACCCCTACGAGGACCCCTATGCCGAATAACGCGTTGAACCGCCGTCATTTTATCGCAGCCGGGCTGGCGCTGGCAGTGCTACCCGTACCTGCCTTTTCCCAGACCGAGGCCGCCGCCAAGGCGCTTGTGACCAGCGTGGTTACCGACATCAACCGGGTGATCGAGTCGGGCAAGTCCGAAAAAGCGATGCTGCGCGATTTCGAAAAGATCTTCGCTCAATATGCCGACGTGCCGATCATGGCGCGCTATGCGCTGGGTGCGGATGCCCGCTCAGCCAGCCCGACCCAGCTGAAACAGTTCACCGCTGCATTTCAGGGTTATATCTCGCGCAAATACGGCCGCCGTTTCCGCGAGTTCATCGGCGGTGAGGTCGATGTTCGCAATGCCCGCAGGATCAAGGCCGGGTTCGAGGTTCGCACGATGGTCAAGCTGCGCGGATCAGCCCCGTTCGATGTGACGTTCCTTGTTTCCGACAAATCCGGCCGCGACAAGTTCTACAACATGTTCATCGAAGGCGTGAATCTGTTGCTGACCGAACGCACCGAGATTGGCGCAATGCTGGATGCCCGCAAAGGCAACCTGAACCAACTGATCACGGATCTGAAAAAGACGGGTTAAGCCGTTTCCGGCACAAAAGTGTGCCGGACAGCTCGTGTTTTTGGAAGTTCAAGAGGGTCGGGTCTGCCTGACCCTTTCTCATGATGCGCGTGCCTGACAGATTTACGGCATGTAGCTGCGAACCAACGCGCCTGCGATCAAAGCCCACCCGTCGGCGATTACGAAAAACGCCAGCTTGAACGGCAAAGACACGATGGCAGGTGGCACCATCATCATGCCCATCGACATAAGCACCGCCGCAACCACAAGATCGATGATCAGAAAGGGCAGGAAGATCAGGAACCCGATCTGAAAGGCACGCGCGATCTCGGACAGCATGAAAGAGGGCATCAACACCGATAACGGGGCCTGGGCAGACAGCTCGACCGCGTCACCGCCGGGGCGCAGGGCCGCCATTGCATAAAACGTATCTGAATCCAGCCGGTTCGCCATGAAGGTGCGAAACGGCTCTAACGCGCGTTCCAGCGCGGGCTCGACCGCCATGGTTTCTTCCATCATCGGGCGTATTCCCGCGGTCCAGGCCTCGGTGAACACCGGGTCCATGATGAAATAGGTCAGAAACAGCGCAAGACTGACCAAAAGCATATTCGGCGGCGATTGCTGCAGGCCGACACCCTGCCGCAGGATCGACAGAACGGTGATGAGAAACGGGAAACAGGTGATCATGATCGCCAGACCCGGAGCAACGCTGAGCACCGTGATCAACAGGATCAGCTGGATGGTGCGGGCCGAGATCGAACCGCCTTCGCCCAGCGACAGGGTTACATCCTGAGCCGCCGCCATCGACGGCAGGGACACCACTACAGCCAGACCCAGCCAGATCACATAGCGCATCAGCCGATTCCGTTTTGCAGATCCGCAATCTCGGTCAGGCGCACGGCCAGTTGCCCAGCCTGATCGCCCTCCATCTCCTCAAGCACCCCGCGTGCCACCAGCTGATCCCCGACATAAAGGTCGACCGGGTCCTCGATCCGCTTGTCCAGGGTCAGCACCGCGTTCTCACCCATGTTCAGCAAGTCCCGGATCAACGGGCGGGCGCGGCCAACCGAAACGGTCACTTCAATCGGAACCGTTTCGAAAGGATTGGGTTTTTCGGTTTTCGGGAACTGGGTGTCATTCATTGGACAAAGCCTTTCTTGCCTCAAAGACGTATGCGTCAAATGCCTGTGCAATGGTGGACAGCAGGGCCGCGCAATCAATCTCGCGCCGGCTTGTGCCGACCTGCAATCGCGCCTGTCCGGGGGCCAGGCCAGGGTCTTCGATGACGCGCGGTGCGGAGTGCAAGGTCTGCGGCAGCAGGGATTGAACGGCTTGCGCGCACCCTTCCGGCACCATGATCTGCATCGGTTGTTCGATTTCCATGCGCGCCATCTCGCAAAGCTGTTCGACGATCCGGGCGGCCAGCCCGCGTTCGACCATGTCAGGCAATACGGTCTGAACCAGGCTTTCGAACATCGGTTCCAGAGACAATGTCATCCGGTTAAGCGCCTCGTGATAGGTGAAGGACATATCCTCGAGCGAACCCGCCAGTTCATCCGAAACGCGGCCGCGGTTCTGTTCCTGCGCCTGCGCGGCATCCTCCCAACCGGCGCCGTACCCGCTTTCGAACGCGGCAAGGCGTTGTTCCTCAAGCGTTTCCTCGTCCAGATACAGAACGGCTCCGGCGCTGGTCCGGGTGGTGAAATCCTCAAGCAGATGTGCGATGGACATCACACGCGCTCCTCACCTTCTTCAAGCCAACTGCGCAGGATCTCGACCGTTTCTTCCTGCTTGTCGCCAATCATTGCGCGCAACCGATCAACCGGATCCCCGGTGGCACTGACCCCAAGCGCGGGAACGGTCCCTTGTTGGGGCAGCGGCGTGAACTCTGCCGTTCCGTCGGCTGCAATTTCACCGGTCAGGACCGACGGGGCCGGTGCCCGTCCCTCCGCAGCTGGCAACAGCGCCGGGACCATCGCAGGTTTCATCAGGATCGGACGGATCACGAACAACGCCAGCACCAGCGACACCAGCGCCAGCGCGGCCATCTGGATCAGTGACATGGCGTCCAGATGGATGTTTTGCCAAAGCGACGAGGAAACCAGCGTGCCTTGCGGCGTGACCACTGGTAAATCCAATGATTTCAGCGTGATGACGTCCCCGCGCGCGGCGTCAAATCCCACAGCCGAGGCCACCAGCTCCTCAAGTGCGTCAAGTTCTGTTTGCGGCAGCGGCGTGAAGGATTCAGCGCCCGAAGCATCCAGCGCCCGCGTCCCGTTGACCAGAACGGCAACCGTCAGGCGTTTGATCGCACCGGGGGCGGTGTGCACTTCCAGCTCGGTTTCGGAAACCTCGTAATTCACCCGCTCACGTGTCTGGGTCGCGGTCGAATTCGATTCGTCCCCCCCCGCACCATCGCCGTCGGGCAGGTTTGAGGCCACCGTGACATCGGCTGACTGGTTGCGCGCGCTGTCGGAGCGTTCCTCGACATCCGTGCTGATCGCCACCCTGCCTTTGGGGTCAAAGCGCCGCTCACGCAGGGATTCTGTCCTGGTTTCAGTATCGACGCTGACCTCGACCACGGTATTTCCCGTGCCAACTCGCGCTTCGACCAGACGCAGAACCCGTTCCCGCAGCTGCCGCGCCTTGTCATCTGCCGTGTCGGCGGCCACGGCGGTGTCCTGCCCACCAATCACGGACCCGTTCGAATCGATCACTGTCACGCTTTCAGGCGACAGACCACTAACGGCAGAGGCGACAAGAAACCGGATGGCCTTGGCCTGATCGCTAGTGATATCGCCCCCCGAGGGCACCAGATAAACCGAAGCCGTCGGTGCGACGCTGCGCTGAAACGGATTGGCAGAGCCGTTGGCAATATGAACGCGGGCCTGGCTGACATGCGGGCTGCCCACGATTGTGCGCGCCAGTTCCCCCTCTTTCGCGCGCCAGTAGGCAGCATCGAACATTTGGGATGTGGTGCCGAAGCCGTTTAGCGAATCCAGCAGTTCATAGCCCTTGTTGCCGTTGGCCGGCAGACCTTCACTGGCCAAAGTCATCCGCAGCTCGTCCCGCTGTGCGCCCGAGACGTAAATTGATCCGCCCCGAATCTCGTAGGCCACGCCACGCTGGTCCAGCGCGCGCACGATATCCCCGGCGGCCCCGCTTTCCAGACCCGCGTAAAGCAGGGTCATCGACGGCGCTGTCGCAAGGCGCGACATTCCGAGGATCCCGAGAAACACCAGCACAACCGCACCGGCAACGACGATTTGTTTACGCCTGTCCAAACTTGCCCAGACAGTTCCGATCTGCTGCACGCTCACCTCCGACTCGCCGACATTCTGCCCGGCGCATCCTCTGTTTGGACGATTGCCCTTAACAATCGGTTAGTCCCTGCGAGGTTATGACAGGACAGATCACAGGAATGAGGACGTCATGACCGACGCAACGGCTGAACAGGCGGAAACCCCGGAAAAGAAGGGGAAAAAAGGAATGATCGTCGGGGTGATTCTGGCCATCGCCGGTGCCGCCGGTGGGTATTTCCTGACCTCGTCCGGGCTGCTGCCGCTGGGGAACAAGGCCGAGAAGGCGGAAAGCCATGACTTGGAAAAGGAAGAACCGGCCAAGGCATTGGCGGATGTTGCCTTTCTCGATTTGCCGCCGGTGATCGTTTCGGTGAATTCCGGCGGCGCGCGGCATCTGAAGTTTCACGCACAGCTTGAGGTTAACGCCCCGTACATGACTGACGTGGAAAAAATGCGACCGCGAATCATGGATGTCCTGAACGGGTATCTGCGGGCCGTCGAATTAATGGATCTTGAGGATTCACTGGCGTTGATGCGCATCCGGGGCCACCTGCTACGCCGCATCGAGATTGTCGTTGGCGAAGGTCGCGTGCGCGACGTGCTGGTGATGGAATTTGTTCTGAACTAGGAGGCGAAATTGGAGCTGATTGCGGATATTTTGCTGGTCGCCGGCGCCATGGGTGCGGGTCTGTATTGTTTTGTGCTGTCGCGCCGTCTCAAGCGTTTTGCCGATCTTGAAAAGGGCGTCGGCGGCGCGGTAGCGGTGTTGTCAACCCAAGCGGAAGAGCTGCGGAAATCACTGGATGATGCGCGAAACGCCTCTGATCAGTCAGGCGACCAGCTTAAGGCGCTGACGGGGCGCGCCGAAACGGTGGCACAGCGGCTGGAACTCATGATGGCGTCAATGCACGACGTCGTGCCCGAAAAAGACGCTGATCCCCAACCCGAGGCAGAGATTTCAGCGACAAGCACCATCACCGAAGTTCCGGAGAGCGTGAAGCACGAAGGCAAACCCGAGCCGCAGGCCAGCGAAGCCGCTGCGCCCCAAGAACAGGCACGCGCACCTGAGGGGCTGATGTTCTTCCGGCATGACCGCAAGCAAGGCGAGGCGCAGGCATGAGCCGCCCGCGGATCAACACTCCCAACGCGCGGCCCCGCGGAGGGGTGCTTGCCGTGATCTCATTGCTGATGATCGGCTCGGCCGCTATCCGCATCGGGCTGGAAGCCGGACCCGCCTTTGCCAAACCAGCCAAACCTGAGGCGGAACACGATGAACCCGTCCCGTCCGACACCCGTGACATGCAGGTTTTGCTGACAGAGCTTTTGCGCCGGGAAGAGCGTGTCAAACAAAAGGAAGACATGCTGCGCGAGCGGGAAAACGCTCTGGAAATCGCGGGTCAGGCTATCGAGATGCGCATGGCCGCGCTTGAGGAGGCCGAGGAGTCGTTGCGCACCACTCTGGCGCTGGCGGACAGGGCGGCGGAAAACGACCTGACGCGCCTGACCGATGTCTATCAGAACATGAAGCCGAAAGACGCGGCTGCGCTGTTCGAAACCATGGACCCGACCTTTGCCGCCGGGTTTCTGTCACGCATGTCACCGGATGCGGCAGCCGGGGTTCTGGCGGGGCTCAGCCCCGAAGCGGCCTATACGATCAGCGTTGTCATGGCGGGCCGAAACGCCTCGGCCCCTCAGGAATAGTCGCCCGTGTTCCCCGCAGTTGCAACACACATAGCCGGAGATCTCAGATGATTGGAATAGTTGGAATTGTCGTCATTTTCGTGATGGTCTTCGGCGGCTATCTGGCCGCTGGCGGCAAGATGACCATCATTCTAAAGTCGCTTCCGTTTGAGATGATGATGATCGGTGGTGCCGCGGTTGGTGCCTTTTTGATCAGCAACGACATCGGCGGCGTGAAACACACGATCAAGGACATGGGGAAGGTCTTTAAAGGCCCGAAATGGAAGCCCGAGGATTACCGCGACCTGTTGTGCCTGCTGTTTTCCCTCATCCGCATTGCCCGCGCCAATCCGGTAGAGGTGGAACAGCATATCGAAGACCCCGGCAGCTCGGACCTGTTTTCGTCCTACCCCAGAATTCAGGCCGACAAGGAAGCGGTTGATCTGATTTGCGACACGATGCGGTCCGCGGCGATGAATTACGACGATCCGCATCAGGTCGAAGAGGTTCTTGAGAAACGGATGGAAGCGAATTTCCACCATGCCCTGCATTCGAGCCACGCCTTGCAAACCGTGGCCGACGGCCTGCCCGCGCTTGGAATTGTCGCCGCCGTTCTGGGGGTAATCAAGACAATGGGGTCCATTGATCAGCCACCGGAAGTTCTGGGAAAACTGATCGGCGGCGCCCTTGTGGGTACGTTTCTGGGTGTCTTTCTGGCCTACGGTCTGGTTGGTCCCTTTGCGGCCAAGCTGAAATCCGTTGTCGAGGAAGACAACCACTTCTATCAGTTGATCAAGGAAGTTTTGGTTGCAAACTTGCACAACCACAATGCTGCTATGTGCATTGAGGTCGGACGCCAGAACACACCAACGCATAACCGCCCTGATTTCTCTGAGCTTGAGGATGCGTTGAAAGAGCTCAAACGGGCCGCGGCATGAGGCAAACCGCGATACTGGTTGCAGCATTGATCACACTTGCAACGGCCGCAACCTCTGAAGAGGTGACTGTGCGGTCCGGTGAACATGACGGCTACACCCGGCTGGTTTTCACCGTTCCACCGGATACGGGCTGGGTTCTGAGCCAACGCAAGAACGGCGCCAAGCTGGCAATTGACCTGAAGGATGTCACATTTCGGGCGGGTTCGGTGTTCGGGCGGTTGACATCAGATCGGCTGGCCGCGCTGTCGCAGGCGCAACCCGGTAGTGCGCTTGAGCTGGAATTCGGGTGCGACTGCACGGCGTCGGCGTTCCTGTTTCGAAACTCGATGATCGTTTTGGACATTGCACCAGCAATAGCTCTGCCGCCCTTGCTTGCGGAAATCCCTCCGCCGACCCGAAAAAAACCGGCAGCGCCGAAAGCTTCTCCCGCGGAACACAAGCTTCTTTCCCAGCTGGACCT
Source organism: Ruegeria sp. O6 (assembly GCF_056535045.1). NCBI lineage: Bacteria > Pseudomonadati > Pseudomonadota > Alphaproteobacteria > Rhodobacterales > Roseobacteraceae > Ruegeria > Ruegeria sp. O6. Next base: position 257,547 of record NZ_JBQERM010000005.1, read on the forward strand.
GCCGCTTCTGACCGGGAAGACGCACGGGATCAGGGATCAGTTGTCGACCCGTCTGGTGCAAGGGGCGGATCGTGAGCTGCTGGACCTGAATTTGGCACCTGTCGGACCGCGCCGTTCTGCCTCGTCCGAGTCCGTGACGCTGTTACCCGGATTGACATCGAACATCCGCGTGACCTCGGTTCTGGATGATCTGCAGGACATTCTGAACTCTGGTTTGCAGCAGATCGATAACAACCCGGTTTGTATCTCAACGGCTGAACTCGGGTTCACGACATGGTCCGGGACGCGCCCGTTTCCAGAGCAGGTGTCCGCCTTGCGCACCGCCCTATACAAAGAGTTCGACCGTCTTGACGCGGAAAGCGCGCTGAAGCTGGCAAAGCTCTATGCCTATAACGGCTTTGGGGCCGAGGCGCTGAAGGTTTTGCAGTTATTGCCCCCCCCACCTGATGAGGCTGGACGTGTTGAAGGGATTGCACGGCTGGTGGATGAGCGGCCAGCACAGGTTTCAAATCCATTCAGGGGCCAGCAACGGTGCAACAGCGACGTCGCACTTTGGGCCGTGCTATCTGAGGGAAAGCTGGCACCTGATGCACATCTTGAAGCCATCGAACACAGCTTTGCAAAGCTGCCAGAGCATCTTCGCCGCCACCTTGGCGCGCGACTTTCGGATATCCTGACAGACGCGCAGGAACTGGAGGTCGCGCGAAGAATCATGCGTTCGGTCGACCGGGTTGAACAGAAGCCGTCCCCGAACACCACGCTGGCCCGTGCTGGCGTCGCCGAAGCCGAAGGCGACAGCGCCCTTGAAGAGGCGCTGTTGACCGAAGTCGCGACCTCGGCCGGGGCCAAGAGCGAAGCGCCTTTGGCTTTGGCGCGGCTGGTGGAAAAGCGGTGGTCCGACCGCAAGACTGTGTCTTCAAGGGAACTTGAACTGGCCGCGTCTTACGCGATCGAGTTCCGGCGATCTGAACTGGGCCCGATGATGAACCGCACCCATGCGATTGCCCTGGGTCTGAGCCAGGATTTCGACAGCGCATTCGATGTGATCCAGTCTTTGCCAGACGGTTCGGACAGCAACAGCGCTTTCAACCGTCACCTGCAACTGCTGGCAGAACGCTCAGACGACCTTACCTTTTTGCGTCAGGTCTCATTGGTGCAGCAGTCGGGTCGGGCGGCGGCGCTATCCACGGATACCGTGATTACACTGGCCGAACGCCTGGCCGTGCTTGGCTTTGCCGATCAGGCCGTTGCGCTGGCAAACAGGCCTGAAGATCAGGCCCGGCGGTCAGAGCGTGCCCGTCTGCGCGCCCGTGCGGCGTTGTTGTCGGACCGCCCGCAACAGGCCATGCTTGAGCTGGCCAATGATACCTCGGACGAGGCGCTCGTCCTGCAGGCGCAGGCGTTGGACAAGGTGCAGGACTATGCGGCGGTGGCCGAACTCATGCAGAACCGCGGGCAACAGGAAGAAGCAAACCGATACCTATGGCTGGCCGGGTTACCGGAGGAAAGGATTGGGCCCTCTGACGGAAAGTACGCAAGCCTCAACCAAACCTCCGAGGCCCTTTTGGCCACGCCGGTTCGCGTGTCAGGCAAGCCGTTGGCGGATGCGGGAAGCCTGCTGGAGGACAGTCTGGCAACGCGGCAGAGGATCGTCGAAATGCTGAACACGGTCAGGGTGGAGTGAGGTTTCCCAGCCAACCGGTCCAGTTGCCCGGATCGTTGCAGGCGGGACGGGGCGCGGTTCACGGTTCTGGTGGATCAAAAATCAGCGGTGTCAGGTCTGCATACCGCGCGCTTTTGTCCGGCCAACTAAGTATCACTTGACGGATGCGGTCGGCACGATCTTGTCCAAGCACGGGGGCCGCAAACTGCGTATACTTGGCGATGACATCGTCCCGTGACATGGGGGCCTCGGGGCCGCCGCGGGCATGAATATCCCCGGATTTCAGAACACGGCCATCCGTTGCCGTGATCGTGACGTCTGCCCAGCGCCCTTCGGGAAACCGGACGCTGTGGTGTTCGCTTTCCGCGACCGTGATGCGGGACATCAGATTGGCGACCGCAGGATCAGACAGGCCAGACCCTGAGATTTGTTCAACGCCGATGCGCCCGTAAACGGCCTGAACTGCCACGGCAAATGGCAGGGAATACTGCGCTTGCGAAGTTGTTTCGGGCAGTCCCGCAAAAAGGCAGGCCGCCTGATGAAAGCTGCTGATATGCAAAGTTTCGATCTGCGTGCTGGTCAGGTCATGCGCGATCATGACAGCGCGCACGCCATCAATCGCGGCATGGGCCCAGCGACAGATCGGATAGGGTTTCACGTATTGATGTTCGACCTGCCAAAAGGTTCCCAGATCCTCCCAGTAGGGTGTGACCTCTTCCGCCTCGATTGTGATGGCGGGCGCGCCGGTAAAGCCGCGTTCGGCCAGAACAGCGGCGGACAGCCCCACCATCGCGCCCCAACCCGACCCGTCATGCAGCATTGTGGGGTTGGCAATCTCGCGCATCATCTGGCTGCGTGGACCGTGATATTCGGCAATTCCCATCGCCTGCCGCATCTGGTCGACAGAAAATCCGCGCAGGCGCGCCGCCATCGCAACCACGCCAAGCGCGTTCCAGGCACCGGATGTGTGGTAATCGCTGACACTTGCGTGCAGCGACAGGCCCGCGCGCCCGGCCACCTCGTACCCGGCAACGACCGCCGCCAAAGCCTCGGGTCCGGTCAGATTCGGGCAATGTTCGGCCAGTGCGGCCAGCGCTGGCAACACGACCACCCCGATATGGCCCTTGGTGGGGTTATATCCGTCGTGACCGTCCAGATTGTCGGTTTGCGTGGCGGCAGCATAGGCAGCACCCGCCATGCTGACGGTGCGGCCATCGAACAACATCCGTGCGCCATATGCAGGATCGGTACTGGCATAAAGCAATGCCGCCGTGTCCCGCGCGATCACGCCTGCCTGCATCGGGCCGGATGCGATCAGGATCCCCATCGTGTCGAGCATCATCAGCGCCGCAGCCTCTAGTGCGCTTTCAGGCATGTCCGAGGCCGCGCGGGTCAGCGTGAAATCGGCAACCCTGGAAAATGTATTTGTCTGCGGGTTATGCGTCATGAGAACTCTCCTGTCGGGCGGGGCCGGTACAGGAAAGTCAGCCACAGGTAAGGGCGGGCTTGTACTCTGTTCCCGACGCCAAATGTCGGGAACAGAGGAAAACGAACGAAGAAAAGACCCTAGTAAGGGGCTTCGACGTCATTCATGGAAACGTAGACTGTTTTCATTTCCGAAAAATGGTTGATCGCCAGCTTCGAGTTCTCACGTCCGACACCCGACATCTTCGATCCCCCAAACGGGGCTTCGACCGGGGCAAGGTTATAGGTGTTGATATAACAGGTTCCCGCCTCGAACCCGGCCACAACACGGTGCGCGCGGGTCAGGTCATTGGTGAAGACGCCTGCGGCCAGACCAAATTCGGTGTCATTGGCACGGGCCATGACCTCGGATTCCGTGTCGAAATCCAGCACCGACATGACGGGGCCAAAGATTTCCTCGCGCGCGATGGTCATGTCATCGGTCACATCAGCAAAAACGGTCGGCTGCATGTAGAAACCGCCGCCTTCGATCCGGTTGCCGCCAAAGACCAGCCTTGCGCCCTCGGCCCTGGCTTTGTCGACGTAGCTCAGCGCGATGTTCAACTGGTTTTCGCTGACCATCGGACCAAAGCTGACGTTCTCGTCCATCGGATCGCCGATTTTGGCGTTGGCCAGACGTTCGGACAGGCGTTTCAGGAAGGCATCCTTGATCCCTTTTTGCACAAAGACGCGGGTGCCGTTGGAACAGACCTGGCCCGATGAATAGAAGTTGCCAAGGATCGCGCCGGACACCGCGTTTTCGATGTCGGCATCGTCAAAGACGATCATCGGAGATTTGCCGCCCAGTTCCATGGTCACGTGCTTCATACCGTCAGCCGCCGCGGCATAAACCTTGCGGCCTGTCGGCACCGATCCGGTCAGCGAGACCTTGGCCACACGCGGATCGGTGACCAGCGCGGCCCCCACGTCGCCATAGCCCTGAATCACGTTGTAGACACCTTTGGGTGCGCCGGCCTCGACCAGAATCTCGGCCACTTTCAACGCCGAAAGAGGCGTCGTTTCCGAGGGCTTGAAGACCATCGTGTTGCCGCAGGCCAGCGCCGGGGCACCTTTCCAGCAGGCAATCTGCGTGGGATAGTTCCACGCCCCGATGCCGACGCAAACGCCCAGCGCCTGACGGATGGTGTAGACGAAATCGCCACCGCCCAGCGGAATATGCTCGCCGGTCAGAGAGGCGGCCAACCCGCCGAAATACTCCAGCGCGTCCGCACCCGATGTGGCGTCTGCCACCGTAGTTTCCTGAATCGGTTTGCCGGTGTCATGGGTTTCCAAAACCGACAGGTCATAATTGTGGTCGCGCATGATGTCGGCCGCGCGGCGCAGAATGCGGCCGCGTTCCGTTCCAGTCAGTGCGGCCCAGGCTGCCTGAGCCGTTTTCGCGCTGTTCAGAGCCTTTTCCACAATCGCCGGTGTCGCCGAATGCAGGCGGGCAATCACCTCGCCGGTAGCGGGGTAGATCACGTCAATGGCCGCGCCATCGGTATCCTCGACATAGGCGCCGTCAATGAAATGGCTGGCCTTGGGCTGAAACTTCATACCGTGTCCTTTTCTTAAACACCCGTCCGGACGGGGCATTTGGTCGTTTGGAATCGGCCCTAACGGTTATTGACTAGCCAGTCAATAAAATCATCCAAGCGGCAAGATAACGCCTGCCATCGCTCACAAACCTTGAAATTTTTGGTTAATGTTCTATATATGTTCCACATAGTCAGAGGACAAACCGATGACCCAGCACATGCGCCACGTGGCACTGAACGGGCCAAACAACGACTACCATCTGCTTCCGGTAACAGACCGGCAGATGCGATATGCGCGCGCCATTGCCGAGAAATCAGCGCTTGAGATCCCGGTCGAGGCGCAGCGCGACAGGCGGTTGTTGTCCGACTGGATTTCGGCCCACAAACAGCGCGGCACCTCGCAATTCGACGATTACCCGACGGGCAAGCAGGTGGCATTCGCCGAACGGATCTCACGCAGCAAGCACCGCCCGATCCCGTCCGAGTGTTTTCGGGACAAGAAAATGATGTCCCGCTGGATTGATCACAACAGATAACCCTTACTTAGGGTCTTCTGGCGCATGATTGCGGGTATAAAGCGCAACCGCCGCCGCAACAAACATACCCAGCAGAATGTAACCGGTTACAGCCTCGGACACGGCAAGCCCGCGACACAGGCCGGTCGGGGACATGTCGCCATACCCGACCGTGGTGAAGGTGACATATGAAAAATACAGGACATCCCCCGGACCCTGCGCCCCGACCACACAGTTGTCGTTGTACCCAAAAGCCCCGTAGACGGCGGCGAACAGGAACGGGACGACCTGGATGAATGACACGCCCATCAGGAACAAAAGCCGTCGCGGCGATTTCACCTGTGTCATGTAGTACCAGGATTGCGACACCAGCCAGATCAGCAGGCCAACTGACGCGATTGTTCCGATCATGTCACCCGCAGCGGTTTCGTTCAGGCGCGACAACCCGAACCAGGCAAGAAAACTTGTCAGAACCAGCCCCAATGCCGCAATCAGGGTCGATTTCCATTCTTCCAAAGTTGTGGGTTTGCGATGCATGAACGCTCTCTCAGCCTAGTCTGAGGGTGATCATCCGACCTAAAGCAAGGGCCTGCAACCCGCTTTCAGTCCTGACGCAAATGCGGCTCGCCCCGCTTGCGCGCAAGCACTATCTGTTTTTGCCGTTCACGAAAGCGCTTCTTGTCGGCCTCGGAGGTCTCGTCGATGCATTGGTGACAGGACACGCCATGTTCATATTCGGGGCGTTTCATATCCTCGGGCAGGATCGGGCGACGGCAGCCATGGCACAGCTTGTGCGGTCCTTCAACAAGGCCGTGCCCTACTGAGACACGATTGTCGAACACAAAACATTCACCCTGCCACGAGCTGTCTTCGGATGGCATCTCTTCAAGATAGCGCAGGATGCCACCTTTGAGGTGATAGACATCATCGACCCCGTGCCCCAGCAGGTAATTGGTAGACTTCTCGCACCGGATGCCGCCGGTGCAGAACATGGCAACGCGCTTGTTGTGAAAGCGGTCCTTGTTTGCCTCCCACCAGGCAGGAAATTCGCGGAAGCTGGCTGTTTCAGGGTCTATTGCGCCTTCAAACGTGCCGATCGCCACTTCGTAGTCATTGCGGGTGTCGATCACCACGACATCGTCCGAACGGATCAGATCATTCCAGTCCTGCGGATCGACATAGTTGCCGACACGGGCGCGCGGATCGACATCCGGCTGACCCATGGTCACGATCTCTTTCTTCAGCCGCACTTTCATCTTGCCGAAAGGCGGATGGTCCGAGGTCGCCTCTTTCCACTCCAGATCCGAGCAACCGGGCAAGGCCCGGATATGTGCCAATACCGCATCGATCCCGGCGCGTGGACCTGCGATGGTGCCGTTGATACCTTCCTGCGCCAGCAACAGCGTTCCCGTGACGGACTGCGCGCGGCACAGGTCAAGCAACGGTTCGCGCAGTGTGACGGGGTCTGGGAATCGGGTAAAGTGATAGAGGGCAGCGATCGTGTACATATGCGCGATCTACCCCCGCAAACCCGGAGTCGCAAGGGATTGCATTGACGCCCCGGCCCCTGCCCCCTACCGATAAGGCAGTTATACGGAGGCCGCCATGACCCATGCCCTGCTTGTCATCGATGTCCAGAACGATTTCTGCCCGGGCGGTGCCTTGGCAGTGGCCGGAGGAGACGAAATCGTCGCGTCTATCAATACCATGATGGAGGAGTTCGACGCCGTGATCCTGACGCAGGACTGGCATCCGGCGGGGCATTCTTCGTTCGCCAGCTCGCACAATGGCAAAAGCCCGTTGGAGTTGATCGACATGCCCTATGGCCCGCAGGTGCTGTGGCCGGACCATTGCGTTCAGGGCTCAAAAGGTGCCGCGTTTCACCCCGAGTTGCGCACCGATGGCGATTTGATCCTGCGCAAGGGGTTTCGCAGTGGCATCGACAGCTACTCGGCGTTTTTCGAAAACGACCATCAGACGCCAACAGGCCTGAAAGGCTATCTTGAAACCCGAGGCATCACCCGTTTGACACTGGTTGGATTGGCGACCGATTTCTGCGTTCACTATTCGGCTGTAGACGCTGCCCGGTTGGGATTTGATGTCACAGTCCGGATGGATGCCTGCCGCGCGATTGACATGGACGGATCGCTGGCTGCCGCCGAGCAGGCCATGCGCGATGCCGGTGTTACGCTGGCCTAAGGTGTCGCCCCGGCAGCTGCCAGCAGCTTGATCGTCACAAACAGAATAACGGCCAGCCCGAACGCCAGCCCGATACGCCCCGAAATAGAACGCCGACGTGCCGAAACGGGCTGCTGTGGCGGTGGCGGCGGTTTGCGCACCTGACGCGTACGCACGATCCCGGCCATGGGCTGCGCCATCCGTATGTAATGCAGAAAGTCCCACAGGTTGAACTCGCCGCAATACTCCCCCTGAACGCCGCGCGATTTTATGTTCTCAAACAGAGAACGCAGAATCCTGACCCGGTCCACCTGATCTTCGGCCGGAAACACACCGGGCACGATGCCGCTGTTCCGCGACTCGAGGCTGAACCCCGCATCCAGGAAAATCTTGCGGATTTTCGGCGATGTTCCCCGTAGCGCATCGGCTGTTCTGATGTCGCGAAACACCGCACACACCTGGCGTTCCACATCAGAGTCTGACCCCAGCTTCTCCGGGTCAATTTCGTTCAGTGCTACATTAACAATGTCAAAATCGTACTCGAGACCCATTCACAAACTCAGTTTCGTCTTACCATCCCCTTTTCTCACTAACCGGCGAAGACACTGCACAATAAGCCCGTAATGTGACGTCATGCTGGCATTGTCACCAAATCAGCGACTCTTGCCATTCCCGAAATCGATTGATCTAACTACGGAAATCGCAGGAGTTCCCCATGGTCGACATCGCGACCCGTGTCTACAATCATAAATGGAAGATTGACCCGATTGTCCGGTCTTTAATCGACACAGACTTCTACAAACTGCTGATGTGCCAGTCAGTGTTTCGAAACAAGCCCCAAACAAACGTGGTGTTTTCCCTGATCAACCGGTCGAATCACGTGCCTTTGGCCCGTTTGATTGATGAAGGCGAGTTGCGGGAACAGCTGGATCATATCCGCTCGCTTAATCTCAGCCGGGGGGAAAGCACCTGGCTGCGGGGCAACATGTTCTATGGAAAGCGCCAGATGTTCCGTTCCGATTTCATGGAATGGTTCGAGAATATGCGCCTGCCGCCTTACCACCTTGAATGCAAAGGCGATCAGTACGAACTGACCTTCGAAGGCAAATGGCACGAGGTCATGTTGTGGGAAATTCCGGCGCTGGCGGTATTGATGGAATTGCGGTCGCGCGCGGTGCTGAACGACATGCGCCGGTTTGCGCTACAGGTGCTTTATGCCCGCGCGATGACCCGCGTGTGGGAAAAGATCGAGAAGCTGAGTACGATCAACGGTTTGGGCATCGCGGATTTTGGCACGCGGCGACGGCATTCCTTCCTGTGGCAGGACTGGTGTGTGCAGGCGATGATAGAAGGGCTCGGCCCCGCGTTTACTGGGACATCGAACTGCCTGATCGCGATGCGGCGTGAGGTTGAGGCCATCGGCACCAACGCGCATGAGCTGCCGATGGTCTATTCCGCGTTGGCCGACACCGATGCCGAACTGGCGCAGGCCCCTTATGACGTTCTCAGCGATTGGCACGACGAACATGACGGCAATCTGCGCATCATCCTGCCCGATACCTACGGCACCAAGGGCTTTCTGGACAACGCGCCCGACTGGCTGGCGGGCTGGACCGGTATTCGTATCGACAGCGGCGACCCGGCTACCGCCGCCGAGGTGGCCATCGACTGGTGGAAAGCGCGCGGAGAGGACCCGACCCAAAAACGGATCATTTTCTCGGACGGGTTGGACGTAGGCAGTATTCAGGAATTGCATGCACAGTTTGCGGACCGCACCAAAGTATCTTTCGGCTGGGGTACCTTGCTGACCAACGATTTCCGCGGACTGGTCCCTCATGACGCGCTGGCACCGTTCTCACTGGTCTGCAAAGCCGTATCCGCAAACGGACGCCCGACGGTAAAGCTGTCGGACAATCCGGAAAAGGCAATGGGCCCTGCGGATCAGATCGAGCGATACAAACGGGTGTTCGGCGTGGGCGCACAGGAAGCGATCAAAGTGATTGTCTAAGCCAAGGCACAATATCAAACACTTATCCTCAATTCATATAATGCCGGGACTAAACGACTACAGATTGGCGTCGGCAGGATCGGCGATATGGTTTTCGAGGTATTGCAGCACGATGTTCTCGGTGATGGCGCCGTTGGTGGTTGAGAAATACCCCCTGCCCCAGAACCGGCGTCCACAGTAGCGGCTGCGCAGCGCGGGAAACTCCCGTTGCACCTTGTGAGACGAACGGCCCTTCATCTTGCGCACCAGACCCGAGATGGCAATATTCTGCGGCACCGACACGCACAAATGTACGGGATCGCTCGACAACACCCCGCGCAAGATGTCGACCTCGTTCTCGTGGCAGACCTGACGGACGATGGCGCGCACCCGCAGTCACACCGCATCGGTCAGCACCTTATAGCGATACTTGGTCGACCAGACGATATGGTACGGTGATAGAAAACGCAGTGCTTGCCAATATCATAACACGATTCTCCGCACTGAACCGGCCCGACCGGAAGTCGAAGGGTTTGCGTCAAAGCGTGGATACTGAAACTTGTGGTGCCGCTGAAGGGACTCGAACCCCCGACCCCATCATTACGAATTTTGACGTCGAGATTTTGCACTGCACCAGACAGAACCGCAGACAACCTCATAAGACCTTACAATTGCATGACTAATTCCGACTTCACCTTTGGACGTAATCGCACGGCGTTTCAGAACTTTTGACGAACGCGCCCTACTAATGCCCTACTAACCTAACTAGTAGGGCCCTACTAATTGACCCCACCCCATCGACGGTCCTCCTACGAGACACCTTCTGGGCAATCCCGGTCTGATGGAATTGGAGAGCATTGCGGGGATTACGACATCTTTGAGGGCAGCTTGAGGTTCAGCCAGTCAAAATGAGTTTCTCGAAGCACAGGGAGGCCGAAAATCGACTTAGGCAATTCAATTGGGCCTAAGCGGAAAGAAGAAGGCCTACAAAAAGCTTCAACCCGCTGAGCGTTCTTGTGACTAGGATTTTAGGTGCTCCTCAGCGAGTGGTCATATTGCGGAACAGAATCCTGCATATTATTCAGTTACATACGCAAGATAAACAACCATTTAGAGATTGCTACATGAGCGTTAAACTTTTAGATGCAGGCGGCACTGCAAAGAAGCTGAAAAAACTGATTGATCAACATGACGAGATTTTTCTTGCTGTTGCTTGGGGCTCAAACGGGCCGATTTCGAAACGCATACTAATGAACAAGCATAAGTTCCGATCAGTCACTTTTGGATTGGCTTTTTGCCAAACAGACCCCGACCTTATCGATGCGTTGGTTGATACAAAAAATGCATATGTCGCTGACGGTGGAGCCAACACGTTTCATCCGAAGCTTTACTATTTTCAGTCTGGCGACACCGCAGAAGCCATAATTGGTAGTTCGAACTTTACGGCGGGTGGGCTCGACCGAAATTGGGAAGCAAATGCCCACATTTAAGGGCCAAAATCTGCAGGCGTATTCACACAAGTTCGAAAATGTCTGGAAGACTATGCCGAATTGCGAAAGCCAATTACAAAGCAGATCGCGATAAGCTACAGACTTCAGTACAACGCAGCCAAACCACTACGAAAACCCAAAAATCCAATTCTCCCTGGTGATGGATTGTCAGCCGACCAATTGAACTCACCGCTCGTTCGCATGAACTGGAGGGAATATGTCAAAGCGGTAAAATCCAGCCCATATCACAACTATGATGCCCGTTTGAGTTTACTTCGCGAGTTTCAAACTATGTTCGCAAGAGTGAACTCGTTTGGCACGCTCTCAAGTGCAGAATGGAAGGCTATTGCCGGTGTAATTGGATCTAAACAGAAACGTGAACAAGGTTTAGACAAGCACGATTGGAAATGGTTCGGTGCGATGGGCGGAATGGGAGATTTTGCCAATCGCATCGCAGCAAAGGACATCTTCCTCACTCAAGCTGTGGATAGCATCCCACGCTACGGCGATGTCACTCGAAACCAATATGAAGACTTCTGTAGTAAATTCATAAAAGCGTTTGAGCACAGCACTCGAGTCGGCGGTGTACCAACCGCGACCAGACTATTGGCGATGAAGAGGCCCGACACATTTGTATGCATAAGCAACCCAAATCGTGACGGCCTCTCCGACGCGCTAGCATTTCCAAAATCGACACTCGGTCTCGAGAATTATTGGGATAGGGTGGTTGAGCCGCTACGAACATCCGTATGGTATACCTCGCCTCGCCCAACAGGGACACTTGCAGAACTTTGGGACTGCCGCGCTGCAATGCTCGACGCTATCTATTACAAACCGTAGTGACGTCTTGTGAGAAGAGCTTGGGCGCCCGAGACTAAGGAGTTTCGGGCAATTTTTGCGAGGCAAGTAAGGTCCATTTTGTTGAGCTCCAAAAACGAAGCGCGGAGTGCTCAGAAATTCGACCTTTTTTGCAACTACTGGTTTGGCTTCATTACTATACGAGTACCACCTAGATCCTTCATAGCAGCAAGCATCATTTCACGATTAACCCCTTGAAGGTGTTCAATGTCGTCGTCTAGCAAAAGGTCCTTTGCTCTCTCTTTGGCCCGTTCTGGGTCCATTAGATTAAATAGAGATATGGTATTGGCCCCCTTAGCAGAACCATGCCTCGGCTTAACCAATATAGATTTTTCAGCGATTTCGAAATCCAAATGCTCTGCTGGATCATCCAAGAATGGGTGCACGATAGTGAAGACTGTTCTGCGATAGCTCTTTGAAATTACAGCAACGGTGTCAATTTCGCCTTTGCAATCAACGTTGCAGCAGTAACAGGCCAGCACAAGATTAATGGGCCAAAAGGTCCACTGAAAGTGTGGGCTTTTGGGCGCTATGTGATCCCTGTGAGGCCGCTTTTCATGAAGCCTTGTGCCGCAATATGCGCACCGATCAGATTGCTCGGCCTTCATCGCATCCGTAACTTGTTCTTTGAACGCTTTATATTTGCCGTAGCCACGCTTCCAGTGCTTCTGCGCGGTTTCAATATCGTCGACTTTAGTGCGTAACTCTCTCACAACAGCCCAGTCGAAAGCCGGAATATTCAGTCTCTTCATCCGAGTTTTTCCCGATACTGTCTGATGGATTCCACCACCTCTTTCAAAGCATCGAGGCCTTCAAAGTTTAACCGGTCTGACTTTTCTAAGAAGTCATCAAGAAGCTTCTTACTCTGCCCATCGCCTTGAATGTGCAAGAGAATTGAGGCGAGCTCCCTTTGAAACTTGAAACTCGAAGCAGACGGAATATCGAGAACTTGGTAAAGGACTGCTTCTGCACCCCAGCCTTCAAACTCAGCATCGACGGTTGATGTTTTTAGACCTTCGCTTTGTTTCTCGATTAGAATGACACTCGCTTCACCGGAAGGGAGGCTCGCAATAAGATGAGGAGAATGAGTCGCGATCAGAACATGGCTTCCCGGTGCTTCGGAAAGAGATTGTGCAACAAGGTCTGTGTAATGCTGTTGCCAGGATGTATTAAGACTCACTTCTGGTTCATCAATTGCAATTAAGCAGCTAGGTTCAGCATGAGATACCAGTTTGGCACCGGTAGACAATATATTCTGTTCCCCGGAGCTTAGTTGCCCGAAGTCCGTCCATCCCGATTCTGCATTGCCTTCTATTGAAACAGTTGGCCAAGAAAACAAGCCAAACCGTACTGCCTCTGTGAATACAGAACTAAACTCGGCAAGTTCTTTCAAAGCGCGTTTAGGCAGCGCATCAAGGCGCAAGACTAGGCTTCTTCGGCCTGTTTTTCTCTCAGAGGTGAATTCGATATCTTCCGCTCTGCCAAGCAAAAATTCAAAAAGATGTATCAAATTAGGCACAGCTTCGCGAATGCTTTGAAGGTATTTTGGGTCGTTTACGCGAGCTCTGCCCCGTCTTCGTATTACGCGCTCAACAATGCGCTCTTCTCGCTCAGGATCGGAAATATATTTTTCAAGTTCGAAACGGGAAACGCGATCGAAAACAAGTGCAACCTCTCGACTCCCACCAAATACCAACTCTAACCACTTTTGAAACAACTGATGTTTGGCGTTATCCTGATATAGGTTCATTACAGCTTCGGAAACCGACCGTTGCATCGAACCAGTTGTGGTTAGGTTACTTGCCTGCCTAACTCCCAAGTACTGATAGAACTGGTCCTCACTAGGCGAACTTTGAACAAAACGAAACCGATCCATCACAAGGTTTGAAAGAACTAGAACCTTAGATGGAAGTTGAACCAGTTTGTCACCTTGATTCTGGTTGCGATCTGTTTGCCCACGAATGCTAATTTGATCACAGACGAGCCCATGGTTCCCGCCTGCCCCAACCCGTTTAGCGCTTCTTTGATCTGAAATCCCATCGTTAATCTCGCAAATACGATCAACAAGACACGCTAGAATTCGACTCTTACTAGTCCCATTGGCCCCAGCTATTAGAGTGATGTGCGTCTTTTCTGGGTCAGCTCCTGGACCCAGAAACGATATTTCTTGTGGAAGGCCATCGTCCATCACGAAACGAGCCGATTGCAGCTGAAAGGGTCCGGATTCCGCCAAAGTCTCGCCTCTCTACAGTATTGAATCTTAAGTGTTTTCGGTTTTTTTGCACTTCACAGTATCTGCTCCAGGTTGTAAAGAGCTTGTCTTGCTTTAAAGATATGCAAGAGCGTAGCCATCTCACCAGGCGCAGTGTTGACGCCCAGCTGGGGCCCCTTTTGTTCCACTCTAGGCTGTCTGCAAATCTCATCTTTGTTTGACGGCCCTTCAGTTTAGGGGATTCTACACAAATTTGGAGGAGTTTTAGGGATTCAGATCAAAGGTTGCTTTGCCAAACTTGCACTTCTACCAAATGATATATTGAAGGGCTGGAGCTTCCACTACAGCCCGTGCTGGCTACTTACAGTTGGACTAGGCAGCCCTCCCCTCGGCAAGCTCCACCTGCCACTATGGAAAACCTGTTACAACAGGCGGTGGAATTGGCAGTTACGAACGCGACAGGCGGTCTAGCATACGATCGGTAAGACTCTTTGCTGCAATTTGGTTTGCCGAGCATTCGTATATCAGACTAAAAACTTCCTTGTAGATTTCCCTTTTCTCTTCTGGGATGCTTTCAAGTATCTCACCTTCGACTTTGGCCGCTTGTACGTTAACCGCTTCCTCAATTTGAAGCTGTCGTCCGCGTAGCGCCTTCCGGTCTTCATCCTCGAAGAGATCAAATTCAATCGCTTTCCTCATATCCGAAAGCAACATACCAATCTCTGCCTTTAGTGATTTTGCAAGACGCTCGGAGACTGCGCCCTGCTTGAGAACATCCAGCTTCTCGTACACCTTGCCAGCACCAAACTCGAACACCTTTAGCCGATTGCGTTTTTGGGAAGAAACACGGCATTCTCGGGCCACTTCGGCGCCGATAGGGCGAAGGTGAGCTATGATATTGTCTAAATGAGCATTGCTTTCAAACTCATCTCGCCGTCCGTTTGGTACAACCCGTGCATCCAGAACATGAACCTCACCAATTGACCATGAGCAAAAACGATCTTCTGGAAAGACTTCTAGAAACAGCCGATCGTGCCCAACCTGTATGTTACCAACCCGCGCTCGCAGCCCGCGAACACCCTGCGAAACTGGGATTGCCCCTTGATAGTCATGGTGGATGAGCCAGCCTACTGCCGCAGTCTCTCCCTCAATACCCTCGATTTTAAATGACTTTAGATTGCGTAGCGCTGCCGATTTGGTATCGGAGTAAGCCACTTCATTTCGATAGGGACGATATACAGGTGTTTCAGAACCGTTGATATGGATGTTATAGTATTTCCCAGCCCTACCATATGGAGCGAGAAGCCCGGCGATTTCTTCGCCAAATGCAAACTCCGGTGAGAATGGACAAGGGCAGACTTGGCCAACAAAGGCGCCGATTTCAATCTCGTTCAAAAGCCGATCGTTTGCAATCCGACGCGGTTTCACTAGCTCCACTTCAAAAAAGTGTTCAGGATAGCTTTCAGGGTCAAGTAGTTTCAGCGAGACCGCTTCTTTCACAATCGTACGGAGTTCAGTTTCGGTGTCGGTTGACGCGAGCATGCGCTTGATAGCTCGACCATCCCATGTCGCCTCGACCACCTTGGTGTCTCCTTTGGAGCGTGAGCGGAAAATTAGCTGTTGCACGTACCCAAGCGCTGATAGTCGTCCAACACCCCGGAAGCCACGAGCATCGGTGCCGCGTGTCCGTCATCGAATGATTTGGAACACGAGCGTTTGATTGGCTTAGGAGGATCAGGCTCGCCGCAGTTTCAATCTACGCCGCGTTCTGATGATGCAGCAAGCGGCGTT